>JANNWF010000041.1:0-1781 GCA_031408455.1 Pseudoxanthomonas sp.
CAAATATCGGTTGCCGCCGATCTGGGTCGCAATCACGTCGGTCAGATTGTTTGAGGTTTGCGTCCACAGCTGAGCGCCACCCATGGCCAGCAGGTTGGTATCCGCCGCCAAAGTGCCATTGCCGGCATCGCGATAGACCCATTGGAAGGTGTACCAACCGCTGCTGGCGACGACGTAATGGGGTCCGGAGGCCAAATTGCCGCGCACGCTGAACGTACTGGTGTTGCTGGCACCGATGAGAATTTGACCGGCGGTGTTGCTGGCCGCATGGAATATGAAATCGCGGCGATGCGCGCCGGTTTGCGTGTTGACCGCGGATGACAGGTCGAAGCCATAGTCGGCATTGATGCGGGACAGCACCTGCGGATCGCTCAAGTCCAGAAACACATCCACTTCGACCGTAAAGCCACCGTCAAAGGTACTGGCGTAACCGCCGAGGCGGGTGAAAGCGCCGGTGGTGTTGGCGGGCGCACCAGCGAGCGGCGGCCTCAGTTCGGCATGAAAGAAGCCATTGCGTGATGGAATGCCGCCGCTGCCACTGGCGACTCGCGTCACTTCGGAATAGAAGCGTATCCAGTCATTGTCAAGCGACGGATTGTAGGGCGCACCAAAACAAGGGGACTCGAAGCCTTGAAAATACCGACTGGATCCGCTGCGGGCCTCACCCGTTTCACCGGCTTGAAGTTGGTAATCGGGCCATCGGGCGTCGGGCTCGACGGCTGAGGCGACTGCAACCGCCATCATCAGCAGGCCAAAAACAAGAACATGACGAATCATCGGTTGCGCCCCCTAGAGTGAATTGAACGCCGGTGAATTGAACGCCGGTGAATTGAAGGCCGTGTAACCCTGCACTCGCTCGGAGTCGAGAGTGGCCGCAGATGCAAGCATGCCAAGACTATCGAAACCACGATTGCCGCTCTGTACGCTTGCTAACATTTGGCCGCCTTGCCGCCGCCTCCATATGCACACGATCTACTCAGCCTGCACCGACACCACCAACGCCCCCGGTCCAGCATGAGCACCGATTGCTGGTCCCGCTTCCACCAACCACGCGTCGCGGCAATCGAGCTGTTGTTGCAGGCTCGCCAGCAGAGTTTCGCCGTCGGCGGCGCAGTCACAGTGGCCAACCAGCAGTCGCCACCGGATGTTTCGATCAATCCGCTTGCTCACATAGCGTGCGAAGCGACGCGGCACATCATCGCGACCAAACAAGGCACCGCGTATGCCCAGCTTGCCGCTGGGCTGCATTTGTGCAATTGCGGTGAGTCGAAGGGTATTGGCGACCGGTAAGGTCCACGCCGGAATGCGGCCGCCACGGACCGCAAAGCTGACATCACGCGTCGCCGCAAAGGTGAATGTCAGCGGGCGCAAACGCTCGACTTCGGCGCGAACAGCGGCACCATCGGCACCCCGTTGGGCGGCTTCAGCGGCGGCAATGACCAACAACCCCAAGCCGCAGGACGCGTTACTGCTGTCGATGACTTGCGCGCGGATTGCATCAATTCGAACAGCCGCCGTTTCTGCCGATTGCAAGGTGCCACTCAAGCCACGCGCGATGCCTACGTAAACCGCTTCCGCATGATGACTCAGTAAAAACTCGAACTGCCGGCGAAAATCTCCCGGCGGTGGTTGCGAGGTGAGGGGCAAGACCGCGCTTGCCTTCAGCCGGCGATAGAACTCAGCCGGCGTCAGCGAGACCTTGTCGAGAAAGTCTTCGTTACCAAAACTGACCCGCACCGGCACCATGTGGATACCCAAGCGCTCGGCCACCTCGCGCGGCA
>JANNWF010000042.1:0-4845 GCA_031408455.1 Pseudoxanthomonas sp.
GATCTAACAACGACCCGTGAGAGCCGCGGGTGAAGCGGACGGCACCACGTACGCCATTCGCAGATTGGGTGGTTGCGGTGATCGTGGCGAGACCGAGGGCACGGATCAGAGGCTCGGTTCCGGAAAGAGGCGCACCCGGCACGCTGTTCGGAATGACTTGATCGGGCAATGAAGCGGGGCTGCCGCCGCCACCGACCACTTCGTGCAACACGATTGCGTCGGTCGCTGTCAGGAAGCCGTAGTTGATCGGATCGGCGGCGTCTAGCACCTGCTGGGCCGCCCCAAGGAATTGGTTGAATTGTGGGGTGCCCGCGACCACGCCGCCCGCCGCCAGTCCGCCGCGAATTATGGGGCCAAACTCGACCGAGCCATTCAACATCTGCGCTATGCCGCCACCGGGTACTGACAGCAAACCCACGTTCACGGTCGGCTCGAAGGCAAGGAAGGGAATGCCAACTATCGAACCCAAGGACTGACCGACGAAAACCATTCGCGAGCTATCAATGTCAGGCGTGCCATTGCCATCAAGATCAAATCGCGGAGCGGTTGCTGCGAGCACAAACAAATCGGCTTGCGCTTGGCGCAGGTTGTCACGCGCTGTCAGCAACGACCCGAGATTAATGCTGTAGTTTCCAGATCTCTCCGGGATACCGTCAGGACCGGATGCGCCGGTGCTGTTGTTCTGATAGTCGACGTTAAAGGTTCGCTCGACGACACCAGCTGCCGCCAGCGGCGCGGTCAGCGGGTTGGTTGAGCTGACATAGAACGGCGCCGTCCTTGCGAAGTCCGAGTTGCCCGGCGACACACCATGCAGCGGCTGATCGATAGCTACCACTACAAAACCTCGCGCCGCCATGGCGGCCGAGATCGCCAACATGTCGGTGCGATTGCGGGTGACGCCGTGCTGGAAGATCACGATCGGCCAACCCGACAATGGTCGGGTCTGACCAGAAGCTGCGTTAGGCACCGTCATCAACACCGGCACTCGCACGGTGGCATTGGCGACCGGGAACGGATTGGCGAAAGTGATGTTGGTCGATGTCGGGCTCAGGCCCAGTGCGTTGAAAGGCGGCACATAGGCACCGGGTGCTGCACGCCAGAAACCGGTAAGCGGCCCGGTCGGATTGGCTGCGGTAGGCGGCTGCAAGTAATACGGCAGGGAGAGGAAGCCGACGAAGATATCGGCTACTGCCGGCAGGCCGGGCACCACACCGGTGTTCGTGCCGGTGGGAACCAGCAAGTGGGGTTGTGGGGTGACCCGCGACTTGACGGCTTGCAGCACCGGCGTGATCGCTTGGGTGGTTGCCACCCATGACACTACAACGCGGTCGCGATTGATGCCGGCACCCGCCGCAGCGGCCAGCTGTGCATTGGTCAGCTGCCGCAGTGGCTCAAGCGCACACGCAGTTGCCGATGGCAACAGCGGGTCGGTGCTGACACCACCGGTGCACAAGGGCGAAGTGCGCTTCGACAGGAAGTAGGTCTGATCGGGTGTGGCGTCATTGCCCAGCGTGTCGCGAATGCCATCCGTGACCACCGTCATGTACGAGGTCAGCTGCTTAAGCGGCCGCGTTGGCAGAATCGCCACACCTTGCGAGGCGACGCCGTTGGTATCGCGGGCATCAATGGTGGTAACCGCCGTCACGAACTCCGCAGGTGTTGCGAGCTCGCGGATGATGCGGGTGACCGCCCCACCGGGCCCGGTGAGCGCCACTTCGAACATGCGAACAGAGGTACCCGCGACCACCGAAGCCGCCTCTGGCGTTGCTCCGCCCTGAAACTGGAATGTCAACGGCGCGACCGTGCTCCAGCCGTCCAGCGAACTGACCGCCACCAACGGGTCAGCAAAGTTGGCTGGATTGACGACGGGCGGGTTCAAGGTCAGGTCCGTAGTGCCGGACAAGAGCAAATTGTTCGGCAGCGGAACTTTGCCCGCGGTGGGGTCGAAGCGAACCGTCAGCACACCGGTGACCGGGCTGCCATTGGCATTGGTTGCGGCCGGTGTGGCTACCGCGCGGGGGCTGTTGCTTGAGCTGCTGCACGCTGCGAGTAGCAGCGAGGTCAGCGCCAGAGACAGGGTCAGTCGGGCCTGCATGAGCGTTTCCTTCGGGGAAATCGGGGAGGTTCTACATCCGCATAATAGGTAGGCGATGCAAACGAATGCAACGTGAATTTAACGCGTGGGCACAATGATTTGCGTGTTGCGGTGCAACATATACTTTGCCAACGATACGCGCGCGAATGGAAGCTTGATTGCCGCCTAGTTTTTCCATGCTTCGAAGTCTGCCGACTGCGGCACGAAGTCGCGTGGGATAAGCCCGAGTTTCGACCATCCCAGCAGATCCGATTGCTGATTCTGCGCGGATCGATACAGCGTCGCGGCAATTGCAGCGATCCGACTTTCGCCACCGGCCATGCGTCGTAGCAGCGACTTTGGCAACGGCACGGGGATCCGTTTGGCGTCGTTGGCGAGCACCTTCAGCAACTGGTCGAGGAGCCCGTCAAAGGGAAGACTGCTCGGCCCCGGCAGCGGGATGGGCTGCGTGGGCACCTGCGCAGTAAACGCACAGACATCCAGGGCGGCCGCCACGTCATCGGCATGCACAGGACAGCGCAACCCGCGACCGGCTGCTGGCCAAGGCAGACATCGCCAACGTGAGGCAAACCGCAGCAAGGGCGACAGGCTCTTGTCCACACCTGCGCCATAGAGCATCCCCGGCCGCAGCAACACCAGCGCCACCCCACGCACGTCCAAGTTGCGCTGCAGCCGCTGCTCGCTGGTCAACAAACGCTGCGCCAGATCGCGTTCGGCCAGATTGGGCGAATCCCACTTCCACTGGATACTGAGCGACGACAGCGCGACCACCCGCCGCACGTGGGTGTGCAGGCTCAGCTCACAGGCCTCGGCGAGCGCATCCAGCGGACCTGCGCTGATCAACACAGGCGCGGCAGGCAAGTCTGCGAGACGCGTGTGTGGCAGGCCGCCGCTGATCCACTCGACGTTTGACCATGCCGCCGACCACGCCGGTGCCGGGGCTCGCGACAGCGCGGCCACGCTGAGTCCGGCAGCACTCATGCGCCGCAGCAGAAACCGGCCCACCGCGCCGCTGCCACCCAATACCTGGGCATCGAATGGACGCTGCGAATCTCGATAGGGCACGTTGCTTGGCATCATCGGAGCATAGCCGCAACAAGCGCGGACACGATTCGAATCGCGTTAAGAAATGAAGTTGCTCGCATGGCTGATGAAGCTGCTGATCACGGTGGCGCGCTGCGCGCGTACGCCTTCGCTTCGCTCGGTCGCCGCTACGCGTACGCCTTCGCTTCGCTCGGTCGCGCCCTGCGCGGCCGCGAGCGCAAATCGCGCCATGGAATCGGGTGCTTTTGTAGAGCGGAGCTTGCTCCGCTGAGCATCTAGCGAAAGCAGCCGAGCAAGCTCGGCTCTACAAGGGCATGGGCGACGCACCGAGGCATGGGCGGCGCACCGAGGCATAGGCGGCGCACCGACGCACAAGCGGCAATCGAGGCGCTTGTGCTCTGGTAGAGCGGAGCTTGCTCCGCTGCGGTTACTGCAGCCGAGAATTTCCGCAATGGCGAGCCCTTTATCCGCAATGGCGAGGCCTTTAATCGTCTGACGCTAGCAAGGCCTACGGCTTGCGCAAACGTGCCGCAACCAACAACAGCATCGTTCCCAGCACTGCGGCTATCACCGATCCGCCAAGGATTCCCAATCGATACAAAGCCGCCAAGTCTTCGCCACTGTGCTCGAAGGCCAACGACCCGATAAACAAACTCATGGTGAAGCCAATGCCGCAGAGGCAGGCCAAGCCAACAAACTGCAATCGCGTGGCGCCTTCCGGCAACTTGGCAAAGCCCAAGCCTATGACCAACAACGCGGCGAGGATGATGCCAACGGGCTTGCCAATGACGAGGCCGGCAGCAATCCCCAAAGGCACCGGTGCCAGCAAGGCGCCTAGGCCAAGTCCCGCCAAGGGCAGGCCAGCATTGGCGAACGCGAACAGCGGCAAAATCGCGTATGCCACCCACGGATGTAGCGCCTGCTCCAGAGTTTCCAATGGCGTCACGCTGGGATCGCTTCGATGCGCGGTAGGGATGGTCATGCCGATCGCTACACCGGCCAAGGTGGCGTGGACGCCCGACTGCAAAACCGCCAGCCACATGATCGCGCCCACCACCATGTAGGGGGTCAATTGGGTGACGCCGCGCCGGTTCAATGCGATCAAGATCGCGAACATGCAACTGGCGATCAGCAACGAGGCCAACGACAACTGCCCGCTGTAATAGACCGCAATGATGACGATGGCAGCGAGGTCGTCGAGCACTGCAATCGCAGTCAGCAAGAGTTTGAGACTGGTGGGCACGCGCGAGCCAAGCAGGCTCAGCACGCCCAGCGCAAATGCGATGTCGGTGGCCGCGGGTATCGCCCAACCGGACATAGCGACCGGATCGCCTTGATTGATCCAGTAGTAGATGGCCGCTGGCACGATCACGCCGCCTGCGGCGCAGAAAATTGGCAGGGTGATTTGCCGACGATCCGAGAAGTGGCCGCTGACCACTTCGCGCTTTAACTCAAGCGCTACCAGTAGAAAAAAGATCGCCATGAAGCCATCGTTGATCCACAGCAGCAGCGGCTTGTCGACGCCGAGCGAGCCCACGGTGACCGTCATCGGCAGATTGAGAAAACCCTGATACAGGCCGGCTAGCGGGCTGTTGGCAAGCAGTATCGCGACCAGCGCCGCCGCCACCAACAGAATGCCGCCGGACGACTCAAGCTCCAGGAACTTCTGCAGCGAGTCGCGCGCGGGCTTGGGTAGCATGTGTTCC
>JANNWF010000043.1:0-6509 GCA_031408455.1 Pseudoxanthomonas sp.
GTTGCACTCATCCACCAAGAGGATGCACATAATGCCCGCAGAACGTGGAGTAACTAAGGAGCGCAGGAGCTAAGTGAAGCCACCCAGCGACAAGCCACCCGCTGCACTGCGAACGGCGCTGGTCGTCGAGGACGAGCCGAGCTTGGCTGCGCTGCTGCAGGACACCTTGATCGAACAAGGCTTCGCGGTCAGCGTGCTGAGCTGCGGTGCGCAGGTGGTCGCCAGTGTGCGGGCGCTGCCGCCGACCGTGCTGTTGCTCGACCTGCTGTTGCCAGACGCCGACGGCTTCGACCTCTGCCAGCGCATCCGCGCGTTCAGCCAAGTGCCGCTGATCATGATTACTTCACGCGCAGACGAGGCCGATCGCTTGCGTGGACTTGACTCAGGTGCCGACGACTACATCTGCAAACCCTTCCACGCCGCCGAAGTCGCTGCTCGCGTGCGCGCCCTGTTGCGCCGCTCGATTGACTGGCGCGAAGCCACGCCCGGCTCCCTGCTAAGCCTGGATGAAAGCCGCTACGAAGCGCGTTGGCACGGCATCAGGCTGGACCTCACGCCGGTCGAGTTTCGCCTGCTCTGCGGCCTCGGCCAGCGTCCCGGCCGCGTCTACAGCCGCGCAGCCCTGCTCGACATGATCTATCTCAATGACCACGTCGTCAGTGACCGTACCATCGACAGCCACATCAAGAACCTGCGCCGCAAGCTCACCGAAACGGTGCCCGATCGGGAGTGTCCCATCGAGTCGATTTATGGGGTTGGGTATACGTTTCGGTTGTAGAGGCGGGACTGGGGTGACTCGGTGCGCTTGCAAACCGCAGGTTTGCGCGCCGGGGAACGCCTGACCGAGCGAAGCGAAGGCGGTCCGCGTAGCGGACGAACGCTATGCGCGAAGGCCGGGCGCTTTGCGCGGGACTCGAAGCGTCGTCCGAGCCATTCGATCGACCAGATCCGTGGCGAGCGATACGGCTCGCTCCGCTCAGGGTCGCGACTGCTGTAGTACATCGATCAAACGAACCGCCGGGCATCTTTGAGTAACAGGATCAATGGCGCTGCTCGCTCTGGCATTCGTTCGAAGCCGAAGCGGCGATAAAAGGCTTCAGCTTCGGCGTCAAGGGGATGCGTGAGCAGCGCCCGAATCCCTGCTTGTTCGGCGATCACGCAAGTGCGCTGAATCGCGTCGTGCAGCATGCCTCGGGCCAAGCCACGACCTTGAAAGTCCTTGTCCACTGCGAGCCTCGCCAGGATCACAACCGGAATCGGGTACCGACCCATCCCACGTCCAATGCGCTCGGGCGCTTCGAGGGTGTCGATCTGGCCAACCGTCAGACTGAAATATGCAGCTACGCGATCACCAGCACAGACCACGAAAGTCCTCGCCGAACCGCTGCCCTGTGCCTGCCTTGCGTATCGCTGTAGCCAGTGGTCGAGCGCAGGGCGACCGCAGTCGAAGCCCTCTAGTCGATGATTCGAATCGAGCGGCTGCGGTGCCGATAAGCTCACTTCTCAGCCCAAGGCGGTGCCTGCGCAAACAGACGTGTCAGGCCAGGGTTGTCGGATACAGGGCGATCCAGCAGGTCCAAAAACCCTTGGTATTGTTCGCCAGAAAGCAAGAACAATCGCTGATCGAGCAAGGTGGCTTCGGCGGCTAGGCAGGCGGCATCAAGCACAAAGTCGGTCAGGGATTTGCGCGATACCTCAGCGGCCCGGCGCAACACCGCCTCTTGCTCCCGCGTCGCTCGCAGTCCGAGGCGAGACGAGCGCATCGCCACAGCAGTGTTCATGACTAGCCTCCAATCGGATGTATGACGGCGGCCATGTTAGTACAAATGGCATACACCGTTCAATTCACCCCATATCGGGTGAAAACTGCACTGCCCAAAAAGGCGTCCGTAGATCGCCCTAATCCTGCACAGAGTTCCCAAACAACGCCTCCAAATCCACCAAATTGGCCTCCTGCGCAGCCTGCTCGCCGCGGCGTATTTCGGCCGCATGTTTGGCGTAGTCGCTGAGCGCTTGCTCGCGTTCATTCGCCGGTAGCAGCGTTGGCACCGGACTCGGCTTGCCGTGTTCGTCAATCGCAACGAACACCATCAAACAGTGCGAGGTTCTTGCACAACTTGCGCCGCGCGGATTGCGCGCCCACACGCCGACGGCGATGTGCATGCTGCTGCTGCCGGTGTGCAGCACGCGCGCCCGCACTTCGACGATGTCGCCGATGTTGATCGCCTTCTCGAACGCGATGCCGCCCACATACGCAGTCACGCTGTACTGCCCACTCCAGCCCACCGCGCAGGCAAAGCCGGCCTGATCGATCCACTTCATCACTGCTCCGCCGAAGACTTTACCGCCGAAGTTGACGTCGGCCGGCTCGGCAAGGAATCGGAACACCACTTCTTTCTGGGTGCCTGGCATGCGCTGACTCGTTCGGTGACTGGTGGTGGACGAGCATAGCGCGCGTTGATCGAGACCAGACCCGCTGCCGGCTTGTGTCTCGCCGCGATGACTCGCACCATCCGCTTACCTTGCTACGTTTCTGACCCTGCCCACGCATGCCAATCACCGCCGACTATCCGCGCGACCTCACCGGCTATGGCCGCGGGCCACCATTTGCCGACTGGCCCGGCGGCGCGCGGATCGCTGTGCAGTTTGTGCTGAATCTGGAGGAAGGCGGCGAAAACTGCGTCTTGCATGGCGACGCTGGCAGCGAGCAGTTCCTGTCCGAAATCATAGGCGCGGCGGCGTATCCGGCGCGGCACATGAGCATGGAATCGATCTATGAATACGGCTCGCGAGTCGGTGGCTGGCGCATCCTTGATGAGTTCGAGCGCCGCGGCTTGCCCTTGACCGTGTTCGGCGTGGCAATGGCGATGCAAAGGCAGCCGAATTTTGTCCGCGCCTGCATCGAGAACGGTCATGAAATCGCCTCGCACGGGTGGCGCTGGATCCATTATCAGAACATGCCGATCAATGAAGAGCGCGAACACTTGCAACGCGCGGTGCAGATTCATCGCGAGCTTACCGGCAGCGCGCCGCAGGGCTGGTATACCGGCCGCGACAGTCCGAATACGCGCGGCTTGTTGGTCGAACACGGTGGCTTTGCGTACGACTCGGATTACTATGGCGATGACTTGCCGCTGTGGATCCCGGTGACCCACAGCGATGGCAGCACGCAGCAGCACTTGGTGGTGCCCTACACGCTCGATTGCAACGACATGCGCTTTGCCACGCCGCAGGGCTTCAATACTGCTGGCCACTTTTTCGAGTATCTGCGCGACAGTTTCGACGCTTTGTACGCGGAAGGGGCAGAGACGCCGCGCATGCTGTCAGTTGGCATGCATTGTCGATTGCTGGGACGGCCAGGGCGGATAGTTGCCTTGCAACGCTTTCTCGATCACATCGGGAAACATGATCGGGTGTGGGTGTGTCGGCGCATTGATATCGCCAAACACTGGCGCGAGCACCATCCGCCAACGCCCATGGACGAGGTCCGCGCATGACGCTCCATCAACTCAACGCGCTGAATCAAGCGCAATTTACCGAGACGCTTGCCGCGATCTTCGAGCATTCGCCTTGGGTAGCCAGCGGCGCGTGGCCGTCGCGACCGTTCGCAGCGGTGACTGAATTGCATGCCGCGATGTGCGCCGTGGTTGCCGCGGCTGATAGCAGCCAACAACTGAACTTGATCCGCGCCCATCCGCAACTCGCGAGCAAGGCGGCCATCCGCGGCGAACTGACCGATGCCTCCAACCAGGAACAAGGCGGTGCCGGCCTGCGCGACTGCACACCGGCAGAGTTCGCTCAGCTCAATGGATTGAACGATACCTACCAGCAACGCTTCGGCTTCCCGTTTATTTTGGCGGTGCGCGGACACACGCGCGCTAGCATCATCGAACAGTTGCAGGCGCGCGTCGGCAACGCGCATGAGATCGAATTCGCCGCAGCGCTGCAACAGATCGAGCGCATCGCCGAGCTGCGCCTAGCCGATGTGTTTGTGTCTTCGCCCTAGCCTGTCTGAACCCCACCATTTTTAGAGACCCTTGCATGGCTCGCCCCGCTTCCGATCCCAACGCCCCCGACTTCACCCATCGCTTCGTCAACCTCGCCGATGCCCGCCTCGGAGCCACCGCGGTTGCAGCCAGCGACGAGTTCTTTGCGGCCAAGGAACGCATGCTTAATCCAGCGCCAGCGCAGTTCATCGCTGACAAATACGACGACAACGGCAAGTGGATGGACGGCTGGGAAAGCCGCCGCAAACGCGTCGCCGGGCACGACTGGTGCATCGTCCGATTGGCACGACCTGGGCGCATCCATGGGCTGGATCTCGACACCAGTCACTTCACTGGCAACTACCCGCCAGCGGCTTCCGTCGACGCCTGCTATGGCACGTCTGACAATGCCGATGCGGACGCCAACAGCGAGTGGCTGCCGCTATTGCCATCCGTCAACCTCAGCGGCAACAGCCACCACTACTTTGCTTGCGACAGTAGCCGCGTGCTGACCCATCTGCGGGTCAATCTATTTCCCGATGGGGGCCTCGCCCGCCTGCGCGCATACGGCGTGCCACAGTTCGATAGCACGGCGGTGGAAAGCGATGGCTTGATCGATCTGGCCTCGGCGCTAAACGGAGGCAGCGTGGTCGCCGCCAACAATCAACACTTCGGCGCGGCGTCATCTTTGTTGCTGCCCGGCCGCGGGATTCACATGGGCGACGGCTGGGAAACCCGCCGTCGACGCGAACCTGGCAATGACTGGTGTGTGATTGCCTTGGCACGGCAGGGAGTGATCGAGGCGATCGAGGTCGACACCTGCCACTTCAAGGGCAATTACCCGGATCGCTGCTCGATCCAGGCCATGCAAGTGAGCGGCGGCACGCCCGAATCCCTGGTCACCCAAGCGATGTTCTGGCCGACTCTGTTGTCCGAGCAGTCACTGCACATGAACCACCAGCATTACTTCACCAACGAAATCGTCCCACTTGGGCCCGTCAGCCACGTGCGCTTCAATATTTTTCCCGACGGCGGCGTGTCGCGATTGCGACTGCGTGGACGGCCGGCGTGAGCATGGCTGAGTTTGCCAACTCACTGCAGGCGTCGACGGCACGCCTGCCATGCCCGTCATCGACGCAAAGCTCATGCCCGTCATGCCCGCAACGTTCATGCCCGTCATCCCCGCTTGGGCGGGGATCCAGTGGCCTTCTTGACCACGCCGAGGCACCGAATCACTGGATGCCCGCCTGCGCGGGAATGGCGATTTCGATTGGCTGGACCCGTACCCGTGCAATCGGGTTTGGGCGATGACGTTGGACGCTGATTCGCAAGCCACTTCACCGCAGCGTCTGCGCATCGAACCGCTCACCGCCGCCGCCTTTGCAGCTTTCGGCGATGTCATCTCAGCCAACAACGCCACTCAGACCTTTCTCATCAACGAAGGCACCGCGCAACGCTTTCACGCGCTTGGCCGGGTCGATTGCGCCGCCGAGAACGGCCATCCAATGATCAGCCTAGTCCGCGCGCAACCGCGGCCGATGCCTTTCCCTATCCGCATGCTGGAACGCCATCCCTTGGGCAGCCAAGCCTTCATTCCGCTGTCGAAGTCGCCCTACCTGATCGTGGTCGCCAGCTCACCCTCCGACCTTCCCCGCGCCTTTCTGGCCAGCGCTGGAGAAGGTGTCAATTTCCATCGCGGCACTTGGCATCACCCGCTGCTGGCATTGGAGGCCATCAGCGATTTTCTGGTGATTGATCGCGCTGGCGCAGGGGTTAACTGTGAGGAAGTGCAATTGGCCATGCGCTACCTTTTGAACACCTGAGTTGGCATGCGTGGAGCAGACAGGCGCTAGGCACAAAGACGGAAACTGAAACTTCCAAAGTCATGCCGGCGGCAAAGCCTCATCCCGAAACTGCATCCGATGCAACACCGAATACAGACCGCCGCGCTCCAGAAGTTCGCGATGGGTGCCTCGCTCGATCAAGCGGCCGTGATCCAGCACCAGCACTTGATCAGCGTGCTCAATCGTCGCCAGTCGATGGGCGATCACTAGGGTGGTTCGATCCGGGATCAGTCGGTCCAAAGCCGCTTGCACCAAGTGCTCGGATTCGGAATCCAAAGCAGCGGTGGCTTCGTCGAGAATCAGGATCGGTGCGTCTTTGAGCACGGCTCGGGCGATGGCCACGCGCTGGCGCTGACCGCCCGACAAGCGCCCACCGTTGTCGCCAATGGCCGACTGCATGCCATCGGGCAAGCGATCGATGAACTCCAGCGCGTTGGCGGATTGCGCAGCTTGTCTAAGCAGCTCGGCATCGCCGTGCAGCTCAACATCAGCAGCACGCCCGTAGCTGATATTGCTGGCAACACTGGCATCAAACAGCATGACCTTTTGCCCGACCAAAGCGATTTGCCGACGCAGATCGGCCAAGGCGTAGTCGGTGAGGTTGGCTCCGTCGAGGGTAATGTAACCGGAGTCTGGTTCGTACAAGCGCGGAATGAGTCGCACCAGACTGGTCTTGCCC
>JANNWF010000044.1:0-3089 GCA_031408455.1 Pseudoxanthomonas sp.
CACTGGGCCCGGACGCGACCGGCGTCGGTTGGATTTATGAGTACGCACTGCTGGATCGCAGTGGCCAACACGACCTGTCTGAACTACGCGCGTATCAAGACTGGGTGCTGAAGTACGAGCTGAAAACCGTGCCAGACGTGGCCGAGGTCGCCAGCATCGGCGGCATGGTGCAGCAATACCAAATCGTGCTCGATCCGCAGCTGATGCGTGCTTATGGCGTCCGCCATGCCGACATCACGCAAGCCATCAACCGCAACAACTCCGAGGCCGGCGGCGCTTCGCTGGAACTGGCGGAAGCGGAGTACATGGTCCGCGCCAGCGGCTATTTGCAGTCCATCGAGGACTTCCAAAACATCCCGCTGCGCAGCGATGACAATGGAGTAGTCATCACCTTGGCGCAGGTCGCGCGCATTCAACTTGGTCCAGACATGCGTCGGGGCATTGCTGAATTGAACGGTGAAGGCGAAGTGGTCGGCGGCGTCGTGGTGCTGCGCTCGGGTGCCAATGCGCGCGCGACGATTGCGGCGGTCAAGGCAAGGCTCGCCGAATTGAAGAGCAGCTTGCCCAGCGGCGTCGAGATTGTCGAAACCTACGACCGCGCGCAGTTGATCGACAGCGCCATTGCCAATCTGCGCACCAAGTTGATCGAGGAATTCATCGTCGTCGCGCTGGTGTGTGTGCTGTTCTTGTTTCACCTGCGCTCGGCCATGGTCGCCATCGTCGCCCTGCCGCTGGGCGTGCTGGCTGCCTTTATCGTCATGCGCTATCAGGGCATCAATGCCAACATCATGTCACTGGGCGGTATCGCGATTGCCATCGGCGCAATGGTCGATGCGGCCATCGTGATGATCGAGAACGCGCACAAGCATCTTGAGCATTGGAGCGAGCGCAACGAGGGACGACTGCCTTCGTCTGCTGAACGCTGGCAGATCATTGAAGAGGCGGCTGTCGAAGTTGGCCCGGCGCTGTTTTTCAGTTTGCTCATCATTACCTTGTCGTTCGTGCCGGTGTTCACCTTGCAAGCGCAAGAAGGACGCTTGTTTGCGCCGCTCGCCTACACCAAGACCTACGCGATGGCGGCCGCCGCGGCGCTCTCGGTGACCCTTATTCCCGTGCTGATGGGCTATTGGATTCGCGGTCGCATACCCGCTGAATCCAGCAATCCAATCTCACGCGGCTTGATTGCGATCTATCGGCCACTGCTTGATGCCGCGTTAGCGTGGCCGAAATCCACCTTGACCATCGCCGCCATCGCACTCGCTGGCACCGCGTGGCCGATCACCCAATTGGGCGGCGAGTTCATGCCGCCCTTGGATGAGGGCGATCTGCTCTATATGCCGACTGCGCTGCCGGGACTATCTGCCGGCAAAGCCGCGCAATTGCTGCAACAAACCGACGCCATGATCAAGGCCGTGCCCGAGGTCGAAAGCGTGTTCGGCAAAATCGGTCGCGCCGAAACCGCGACCGATCCAGCACCGCTGGAAATGGTCGAGACCACCATCCGCTTCAAGCCACGCGAGCAATGGCGGCCGGGCATGACGCCGGAAAAATTGATCGAAGAGTTGGACCGTACGGTGCGCGTGCCGGGCATGGCCAACCTGTGGGTGCCACCAATCCGCAATCGCATCGACATGTTGGCAACCGGGATCAAGAGTCCGATTGGTGTCAAGGTCGCAGGCGCTGATCTGGCCGGCATCGACGCCATTGCGGCCCGCGTCGAGCAAGTTGCCAAAACTGTTCCGGGCGTGACTTCCGCACTGGCCGAGCGCCTGACCGGCGGCCGCTATATCGACATCACTCCGGATCGCGCCGCCGCCGCGCGGTACGGCATCAGCGTCGGCGATGTGCAGGACATCGTCTCAGCGCTGATCGGCGGTGCCCCGATTGGTGAGACGGTGGAAGGTCGGCGGCGTTTTCCGATCAATCTGCGCTACCCGCGTGAACTGCGCGACAGCGTGGCACGTCTGCGCGAATTGCCGATCCTGAGTGCCAGCGGCGCGCAACTGCGCCTGGATGACGTCGCAGATATTCGCATCACCGACGGCCCGCCGATGCTAAAAAGCGAAAACGCGCGTTTATCGGGTTGGGTGTATATCGACGCCCGCGGTCGCGACTTGGCGTCCGTGGTTGCTGATTTGCGTGCCGCCGTCGCCAGCGAGATCCGCTTGCCAGCAGGTTACGCAATCACCTGGTCTGGCCAGTTCGAATACTTGGAGCGCGCTACCGCGCGCATGCAGATCGTAGTGCCGGCCACCTTGCTGATTATTTTCGTGTTGCTGTACCTGACTTTTTCACGTGTCCGTGACGCGCTACTCATCATGGCCAGTCTGCCCTTCGCCCTGATCGGCGGGCTGTGGCTGTTGCTGGCGCTGGGCCACAATTTGTCCGTTGCCAGCGCTGTCGGCTTTCTCGCCCTGGCGGGTCTCGCCGCCGAGTTTGGCGTGATCATGCTGCTGTACTTACAGCACGCGTGGCAGCGCCGGCTGGCCATCGGTGAGCCCGCTGACATCGAAACACTGTTGGCCGCCATCCGCGAAGGCGCCGTCCAGCGCGTGCGTCCGAAAGCAATGACGGTCGCGGTGATCCTCGCCGGTCTGCTACCGATAATGCTCGGCGCCGGAAGCGGCCACGAAGTCATGCAGCGCATTGCCGCACCCATGGTCGGCGGCATGATCAGCGCACCACTGTTGTCGATGCTGGTGTTGCCGGTGGCGTTTTTGTTGCTAACCAAAAGAGCATTGGCGAGCTCCCGATAGGCGGGAATTGGCTGGTGGCTGCGGCAGGTGCTGATGCTAATTCTCTGGTTCTCGACCTCTGGTCCCGTCATCGCGCCGAGCAGCACAGCCGGGCTCGGGGGAAAGGCGCGAATGTTCGACAACAAGAGAAAGTGACTCGGCAGCCGCTGACCGAACGAAGCGAAGGCCGCGGCGAAGCTCTGGAACAGCCGAAAGCATGCGGCAAGCCGTCACACGCTGAGTGAAGCCAAAAGCTCGCTTCCGGCGTTCGCCGGGATGATGGGCCTGGCGCATCCCACCGAACAGCAAATGCGGCGGCGAATGCCGCAACAATCCTGCCCCACCCTCACATCA
>JANNWF010000045.1:0-28783 GCA_031408455.1 Pseudoxanthomonas sp.
AGCCAACTGCTCCACCAATATCAACGATTACTACGGCCGTTTGTCCACTGCGTGGGAAGGCGGCGGTAGTGCGGCGACTCGCGTGCGCGACGGCATGGATCCGCTGGGCACCGGTGCGCAGTTCGCTGACGGCGGTAGCGCTTCATTGGCCGGTGTCACCTTGACCTCGACCGCATTCGCAAACTCGCCGCAAGCCGGACAAACCGTCCTGTTTGAAGCCAATGCCACTGGCGGTGCGCCGCCCTACACCTATCGCTGGGACTTGGATGGCGATGGTGAGATCGACCGCACCGGCACCGTGGGGCGCATCGAAGCGACCTTCCCGCGCACGGGCTCGGTACAGGTCAGCGTTCAGGTCAGCGATAGCACGGGGTTGAGCGGCATGGATAGCCGCAGCTTGGCCGTGCTTGGTCCGCGCTTGACTGCCGAAGCCGTAGGCGCTGCGACGCAAGTCTGTGGCAACAACAATGCGCTGGTGGATCCGGGTGAGCGCTGGCAACAAGTGGTGCGCTTGACCAACGCGGGTGACGGCGCACAGGCCGCCGGTCATTCGTTGTTTGCAGCGGCCAGCGGTGCCTTGCCCATCGGCCCCAGCAGCAGTGGCTACACCGCGACGACGTCGGCCAGTGGCGGTTGCGGCTTCAATTGGATTGATCTGGTCAACGGTGCCAATGCCACGCCGTTGCTGCCGACCACGGTGGCCAACGGCAATGCGTTTGGTCCCTTGGACGATGCGCGCACCGCGGTCATCACCCTCGGCGGCGCTGGCTTTAACGCCTTCGGGGTAGCGAGAACGCAGGCGGTGATGTCGACCAATGGTTACTTGTCGTTTGATCCGCAGGAAACCGGCGGCGATTTTTCGCCCACCTGCACGGCGGATTTCAACGCCGGCGCGGTCGGCCCGCAATTGCGGCCGTATCAAGATGATCTGCTGGTGAGCGGTAGTGGCACCACACCCGCCGCCGGGGCAGGCTTGCGCTATCGCTTCTTCGAGAGCTGCCCACGCGCTCCCGAAGTGGGCGCGGCGCAGGGCTGTCATGTGTTCAGCTGGACCCGCATGCAGCGCTACAACGGTAACCAACCCACCGGAGACTTCGACTTCCAAGCGATTGCCTACGCCAGTAGCGGGCAAATCGCCTACCAGTACCGAACAGTCTCGCCGGATGCGGGCGCGGCGGCGACGATTGGTATTGCCAGCAGCAGCGGCAGCGAAGTGTTGAACATTTCCTGCCAGACCGGCAGCCCCGCCCCGGAAAACAGCGCGGCCTGCGTGTTTGCACCGGGCGGGCAACCCAATAACCAATCTCGGGTGCGTTTGCCGACCGCCGTGCAATCGGTTCCGGCCATCGCCATTGGCCAATCGACGACGCTTACGGTGCCCTTCAGTGTCGATGCCAGCACCGCATGCGGATCGAGTCTGGCCTTCGACTTTGTCGCGGCGGTGAATGCCAACAGTCATTCAGTGCAGAGCCGGCGCGTGTACGACGGCACGCTTGCCAGCACCTGCCAGTCTTTCGCCGGCTGCACGGTGCAAGGCACGCCGCCGAGCGTGCGGGCTGGGCTGTATTTCAACCCACAGCGCCCCGGCAATGGCGTGCTCAACTTTGTCTATCCGCAAGCCAACGGCCGGGCGATTTTCGGCGGTGCTTGGTACACCGCGCTGCGCAATCGCACGCCGATCTGGTATGCCTTACAAGGCGAGATCGCCGACGGCGCTGGGCGGCTGCCGATTGTCCGCTTCAGCAATAGCGGCGCTCCGAGTGGATTCACACCGGTGCCGGCGGCGGCAGGTGATGCCTGGGTGGGACAGATCGACAGCACCAGCATGATTTTGGCGTGGCGACTGAGCAATGGCGACAGTGGCGCTGAGCGGATGGAAGCCACGCCGCTGCCATTTGGTTCGCCCAACCACACCCAAACCTGGTTCAACCAAGCACAGTCGGGTTGGGGTTTGGCAATCGAGGGTCTCAATGCCGGCGGTGCCTTCGAGTTCATCGGCGCATTCGTATACGACGCTACCGGCACGGCGCGCTGGGCGGTGGGCGATATCGCCAGTTTCACCGGCGGCAACGTGCCCTTGACCGGCCACCGTCCACATTGCCCGGCCTGTCCGTGGATCGTCGATTGGACCAGCGACGGGCGATCAGCCGGCAGTTTGCAGATCGGTTATGGCTCGCGCACTACCGGCACACTATCGACCACGATCACCCTGCCCGCGCCGTATGCGGGAACTTGGAATCGCACTGCCCTACCCATCGTCCCCATCGCGGAGCCGCAACCATGAGCAACGAACTCACCGTGTACTTGCTACGTCACGCGCCAGCTGAAGCCGCTCGCGGCGGTCAGGATGATGCCGAGCGCGCACTGTCCTCACGCGGTATCGAGGAAGCCGACGCAGCGGCCGCGTGGTTGGTGGGCAAGACCACGCCGAAACGAGCAATCTGTTCACCGGCGGTGCGCGCGCAACAAACCTTGCAGCGCGTGATAGCGCGCACGGGTGACATCGAAACCCTGACCGAGCCCAGCATCTACGAGGCCACACCTGGCCAGTTGATGGAAGTGATCGAGACTCACCGTGACACGGGAATATTGTTGTTGGTCGGCCATAACCCCGGATTTGAAAGCGTGGTGGCTCTGCTCTCCACCGGCCAAAGCGGCGACCACCGCGGCATGCCACCGGCGGGTTGCGCCGTGTTGCATTTCCCCGCCGGTGCGGCGATTGAACCCGGCTCTGCCCAGCTCACGGCCTTTTGGTCGCCTTGATCGTGTGCTGAAACGGGTGGTGGCAGATGGGTGGCCGACGCGGGTGTGGAGGCAGGCATTAGCCACGCTGTGGCTGTGCTCCGGCTTGATCGCAGTCATTGGCGTGCACGCGGCCGAAGTCCAGCGCCTCGGCGTCGCGGCTGACGTGGCCAACCTGCCTGGATTGCAGATCGATGCTAGCCAATCGCGCGCGGGCTTTGCAGTGCGCGTGGCGTGGGTGCGAACCCTGCCCGGACAGTTCGACCACGTGGAAGGCGCGATCGCCCGACAACCCGGCCTAGCGACGTTGAGCGTGGATGTTCGCTTGGCGGCCAACAGTCTTTCGATGGCTGACGCGGACCACGCCGCTTGGGCGCAATCGGCCGAGTTTTTTGATAGCGCCCGCCACCCATGGATTCGCTTTTTCGCAGAAGGCGTACCCGAATCCTTGTTGCTGACAGGCGGCGATATCAGCGGCCAGTTGAGCCTGCGCGGCAACACTCGGGCGGTGACCTTTTTTTTGCAGCCAACGACCTGTGCGCGGCCCGGCATCGATTGCCCGGTGGAAGCCTTTGGCGAACTGCAACGCAGCGAATTCGGCATGCAGGCGCGGCGCTTTGTGGTGGCCGACAAGGTTCGCCTCAACTTGCTGATTCGTGTTCGCGAGGCAGCGACGGCGCGATGAATGCCCGTTTGTATAGGCGCTTGCTGCTGCTGGGGCTATTGAGCGCACTGACCGCCTGCATGCCAAGTCGGCGCGAAATCCGCGAGGCCCAAGCTGACGCCGCGACCTATCAATCGACCGCACTCACCTGCACGCGCGCGGACCGCTGCGCCATCGCCTCGCCCTTGCGCGAGCAGGCGCAAGCCATGTTGAGCAGCTCCACCGCGCAAACACCACAGCATCAGGCGCTGCTGCTCGACTATGGCCAAGACGCGCTGCTAGCGCGCATCCACATGATTCGCTCGGCACAACGCAGCATCGAATTGCAGAGCTACATCTATGCGCAAGACGACGCCGGCTACTTCGTGTTGACCGAACTGCTGGCCGCAGCTCAGCGTGGTGTGCGTGTGCGCGTGCTGCTGGATCAGCTATTCAGCTTGGACAACTTGCAGCTGCTGCTGGCGCTTGCCCGCGTGCATGCCAATTTTGAGCTGCGCTTGTACAACCCGACCTTCGGCGATGCGCGCACCCATCCGGCCGAGTTTGCTGCCGGCGTCCTGTGTTGCTTTTCGCGCATCAATCAGCGCATGCACAACAAGTTGTTGCAGGTCGACGGGATGCTGGCGATCACCGGCGGCCGCAACATTCAGAATCGCTACTTCGACTGGGACCCCGACTACAACTACCGTGATCGCGACATTCTGATCGCCGGCCCAATCGTTGCCGCGATGGGCGACTCGTTCGAGGCGTTTTGGCGGCATCGATTGAGCGTGCCAGTGGCCGCGTTGCGTGATGTGCAGAAGTTTGCCTCAGCAGGCGGGCAGCCACCCGTGGTGCCTTTGCCAACGCTGACGCGCGCCGACCGCATGCTGGAGCTGTCCGCGCAAGCCGACAGCGCCAGCGTCATCAGCCGCCGCCTGATCGTACCGATGCAGCGCGTCGGGCGGGTCGAGTTTTTCTCCGACGTGCCCAACAAACTGTTCGAGCGCAACACCGCCAACGAACTGGGGCTGGGCAATACGCTGAAGGAACTGGTGGCAAGCGCGAATCGCTCGGTGTTGCTGCAAACGCCCTATCTGGTGCTATCCAAAGCGGCGCAACGGCAGTTCCGCGCCATGCGCAGGCGACCTGTGCCGCCCGAGGTGATCGTCTCGACCAATTCTTTGGCCGCCACCGACGCCATTCCGGTGTACGCCTTGAGCCACAAATACAAACGCCGCTACCTGCGCGATTTCGGCTTTCGCATCCATGAATTCAAACCCTTTCCGCTGTCGGCACCCATCGATGTGGACGCCACCGGCGCGCTGGGTGCCGAAGCGCTGGGTGCCTACGCCACTGAGTCGCGACGTGCGTTCGGATCGTCGTCAGGGCGTGCGCGGCGCGGGCCGCTACCGTTACGGGCGGCGGGAGTGCGCATTGGCTTACACGCCAAATCGCTGGTCATCGATGAGCGAATAGCGATGGTCGGCACCCACAATTTTGATCCGCGCTCCGACCAGCTCAACACCGAGAGTCTGGTGCTGGTGCATGACGCTGAGTTTGCGCGCGAGCTCAGCCGCAGCATCCTGCATGACATCCGATCTGAGAACGCGTGGACCATTGCGCGCCGACCTCCCAGCGCGGTGCTGCCGGCGCTCAACTATCAGCTGGCTAAACTATCTGAGCGCTTGCCGATCTTCGATCTGTGGCCCTGGCGCTATGCCACCAGCTGGGAGCTCAACCCAGGCTGCTCGCCACTGGCCCCCAGCGACCCGAAGTTTGCCGATTGCTACACGGAAGCCGGTGATTTTCCGGAAGTCGATGTTTCTGGCAAGTCGTTCTACACCCGCATCATCACCGCGTTTGGTGCGGGGCTGGCGCCGATTTTGTAGGCGCTTGGCCGCTACGCAGATTGACGCCTCTCGTGGCGCGGCCTAGTCTGACAACCCTGCCCACCGCTGCGGAATGCCGACATGAGCTTCACCATCAATATCGATCTCTCTGAACGCGATCTCGAGCATTTTCGCGCCGCGCAAGCCAAGTCTGCTGCTTCTGCCGAAGGCTCGACCGAAGCCGAGATCATGGCGGCAGCAGTCAAACTGCTGACCGAGTCGAAAGACGTGCACGTGCCGGATTTCATCGCCAAGCGCTTGCTGCAATTGGACGACATGATCGCGATGTTGAAAGACGACGGCTGGGCGCTGTCTGGGGAAGATCGCAAGCGGGTGATGTCGGCCTTGGTGTACTTCGCCAATCCCGACGACATCATTCCCGATACCGTGCCCGTGCTCGGTTTTCTCGACGACGCGATCATGATCGAACTATGCGTGCGAGAGCTGAAGAATGAGATCGACGCCTACGACGACTTCTGCGAATTCCGCCAGAAGGAAGCCGAGAAGCGCGGTCTGGATCCGGCCGCGATTGGTCGCGCCGAGTTCCTGGAACCGCGCCGCGAAGAATTGATGAACCGTATGCACGAGCGTCGCGACCGCGAGATGGGCACTGGCTATGGCGGCTCCAGCGGCTGGGCGCAGACCAAGTCCTATCTGGGAGCCGGCTGGCGGCCGGGCTACTACAGCCGGCGCTGATCACAATGGCGGATTTCTTCCGCCGCCGCATCAGCATCGCCGAACTCAATGCGATGAGTGCCGGCAGCATGTTGGAAACGCTGGGAATCGAGTTCACCGAGTTGGGTGACGACTATTTGCGTGGCCGCATGCCGGTCGATGCGCGCACCAAGCAGCCGTTCGGTCTCTTGCACGGTGGCGCTTCCGTAGTGCTGGCCGAAAGCCTTGGCAGCATGGCCGGCAACCTGTGCCTAGACCCGGAGCGCGCGCACGCCGTTGGGCTCGAGATCAATGCCAATCATCTGAAGGCGGTCACCAGCGGCTGGGTGACCGGCACCGCCCGCCCCATCCACATCGGCCGCAGCACACAGGTCTGGGATATTCGCATCGAGGCGGATGATGGGCGGCTGTGCTGCATTTCGCGGCTGACGTTGGCGGTTACGGCGAAGGCGTGACGTTTTACGGGTTGATCGGCCTGCTTAAACCGCGTTATGCAGCTTTCCGATCTCTTCTTCAACGGGCAGCCCATGACAGCACTTCTCCCAACTCGCCGATGGGTTATCTCACCAGGCTTCGGCGCAGGCCCTATCGCGTTTGGCACAAGTCGCGAGGACGTGCGGTCGCAATTCGCCGAAGCGCCAAAAGAGGTACGCTCCGAAGTAGGGACGCTCGACTATTTTCTTACGTCGCAAGTGCAGGCGTTCTATGATGAAACAGGCCCAGCGCTTGAAGTTTTACGAGCCCGCAATTCTATATATTGGCGCCATCGAGCCAATGGGTATGAAATGGGGCGTGGCGCTCGCTGCGCTCGACAAGCTGGCCAAGCGGTACTCACTGGCTGGGCTTGAGGTGTACCGGGACCTCGGGCTTGCGTTAGCGGAAGAAGACAAGCGCGTTTGGTCTGCAGAGGCGTTTCTCCCCGACCACTACGATTTGTTGCTGCGTGAGTACTGCCCGGAGTTTCTCGCCTCGTTGAGCCCCACTGTATAGCTGTCTAACTATGTGTCCAAGCCGACTGCCGGGGAGATGTCACAATCAATCCAAGCTCTGCCGGCCGGCAGCGGCTTAACACGGCGTTAGGCCTCCAAAAAACTATGTCGCCAACCGTTGGCAATGTCACAAGCAAAATGTTCGGAGATGCCGGCGAGCACTATGCGCTCAGCCAGCTCACCTTCGCGGGGAAGCCTGCCGCCTGATTAAGACGTCAGGCCGAAAGCAAGTACTTGCGACCCCTGATTTGTGTAGTTACGATAATTCATGCGTCTTAGCTACGATCTGAGCAAGCGGCAAAAGACGCTTGATGAGCGTGGTCTGGATTTCGAGGACGCTGCCATTGTCTTTGCTGGCCTCACTTTCGAGGTCGAGGACACTCGTCAGGATTACGGCGAAACGCGCATGATCTGCTTCGGCTATCTCGCCACTCGCATGGTCGTGATCGGCTATACGCCGAGAGGATCAGTCCGTCACATCTTCAGCATGAGAAAAGCCAATGAACGCGAGCAAATCCGCATCGGCCCGTACTTTGAAATCTGATCTCAAGCGTGTTGACGCTCACACGGTCACGCCGAGTGAATACCAAGACCTTCCTGAGATCACTGATGTCATGCTCTCGCGTGGCGTCCTAAAGCGCGCAGGCCGCCCTGTTGCAACCAATCCAAGGCGACAGGTCACCATCAGGCTTCCCGAATCAGTGCTTGAGCACTGGAAGGAGACAGGTCCTGGTTGGCAGACCCGCATGGCTGACTTGCTGACCAAGCGAGCACCGTAAGTTCCGGTCCTAGGCTTCGCAGCACATCGTCGAGCAGTGGGAGGACTATTTTATGGCAAGGGTCAAAGAATCCTTCACTCGTTACGACACTGCGGACTACCTAGAGACAGACGCGGACATTGCTGCGTATCTCACGGCATGCGCTGAGGAGGATGCTCCCGCTTTGCTGGTGGCTGCTTTGGGCGACGTTGCGTGTGCTCGCAAGATCACCCAGCTTGCTGAAAAAACTGGCATGACACGCATGGGGCTTTACAAAGCACTTTCAGGGCAAGGCAACCCAAGCTTTGCCACCGTAGCCAAAGTCGCCCACGCCCTTGGTCTGAAAATCACCGTGGCAGCGGTCTAGCCTTTCAAGCCGAACCCGATTCGCGGCTTGGCTGTGTCAGGCGATTGACCGCGCTCTGAGGGCAGAGCGCGCTTGCCAAGGGAGTCCGCCAACGCGAGTAACGCCGGAATCCACTTTTTGGCACCCAGACCAAGATTCCAAAAGAGCTGGACCCCGGCTTTCGCCGGGATGACTAGCGCTAAGGAATTGCCGTTGCGTGGTCCGCCGCAAACACACAATTCGGTGCAGGCAACACGTCAACCAACTCACCGCGCGTCGGTGCGTGGCCGGCATAGGTCGCATCCAGGTCCAGTTCCACCCGAATATCCTGTTGCGCCAGCTGGATTTCCAGCGTGGTGCGGCCGGCGAGATGGCGCAGGTTGCTGACTTTTCCGCGCAGGCCTGCCCCCTCGGCGACCAGCCGCAACGCATGCGGACGCACCAGGAGGCGACCGCGGCCAATTGTGTTGGTGAGCGATTGCAGCGGTACGCCGATGCTCGCGCCGTCGGCCATGAATCTGCCGGCCTCAACCAAACCCGGCAGCGAACTACCGCGGCCGATGAAGTCGAACACAAAGGCCGAGGCCGGGCGTTCGTAGACTTCGGCGGGCGTACCTACTTGTTCAATGCGACCCTTGTTCAGCACCACCACGCGGTCGGCCAGCTCCAGTGCTTCTTCCTGATCGTGAGTGACGAAGAGGGTGGTGTAGCCGGTGTCGTCATGGATTTGCCGCAGCCAACGTCGCAGCTCGACACGCACCTTGGCATCGAGTGCGCCGAACGGTTCGTCAAGTAGCAGCACGGTGGGATCGATCGCCATCGCGCGCGCCAAGGCGACGCGTTGCCGTTGACCACCGGAAAGCTGGTCAGGGTAGCGCTCCGCCAACTCAGCGAGTTGTACCCGCTGCAGCAGTGCCCGCACGCGGCGTTCGATTTCCGCGTTGTCGGGCCGCTCGCTGCGACGGCGGCTGCGCAGTCCGAAGGCGACGTTCTCGAACACGCTGAGGTGGCGAAACAGAGCGTAGTGTTGAAACACAAAGCCCACCCGGCGCTCGCGCAGGGTCAGCGCGGTGGCGTCGTCATTGCCGAACAGGATCCGGCCACCATCGATCGGCAACAGGCCGGCAATCGCGCGCAGCAAGGTGGTCTTGCCCGAGCCCGACGGGCCGAGCAGGGCGATCAGCTCGCCCGAGGGAATCTTCAAGTCGATGCCGTGCAGCGCGGCAAAGCCGCCGTAGCGCTTGTGCAGGCCGTCGATGGTCAGTTCCATGGCAGTTACTCGCTGATCGTAGAAGAGGTAGCGGTTGCTGGACTGGCCTTGCCTGCGTCCGCGGCGAGGCGCTCAGCCAGTTGCCTTGCGGCAAGCCGAAGTTCCGGCGCGGCGGTGACATCCCAGGCTTCCGCGCGGGCCAAGGCGCCATACACCGAGCGAGCAGCAAAGCCGGCGCGCGATGATCCTTCCAGTCCCAGCCAATCGGCGAAGCCACCGGGATTGTCGCCGTGCAAGCCCATCCGGTCAGCGCGCGAGTTGAGCAAATAATTGCCAACCCCGGTGCTGTAGGCGTAGCCGCTGCCGAATTCGGTCGGCGTGCCGATCAGTGCGATTCGCCCGCCATAGCCGAGCCGCTGCAAGGACGCGACCAGCGCCAGACCGCTGAACCCGGCTCCGACCACGGCAATGTCCGGTGAGGTCGCCATTTCAATGACGCCCTCCGCCGTGGGCCAGGCTGTCGCCATGCCTGTGTTCCAACCAAGCCTTCAGCAACAGGGTCAGCAAGGCCAGCAAGGCAAGCAGCGAAGACACCGCAAATGCAGCGGCGAAGCTGAATTCGTTGTGCAGGATTTCGATCTGCAGTGGCAGCGTATTGGTGAGACCACGGATGTGGCCGGAGACTACCGACACCGCACCAAACTCCCCCATCGCGCGTGCGTTGCAGAGCAAGATGCCGTAGAGCAGCGCCCAGCGAATGTTGGGCAGGGTGACGCGCCAGAACACTGTCCAACCGCCGGCACCCAACGAGACCGCCGCTTCCTCTTCGTCCCGACCTTGCGACTGCATCAGCGGGATCAATTCGCGCGCGACAAAAGGAAAGGTGATGAACACCGTCGCCAGCACAATGCCTGGGGTGGCGAAAATGATCTGGATGTCGCGCTCACGCAGCCACTCGCCAAACCAGCCTTGGCTGCCGAACAGCAACACGAACACGAGTCCGGCGACCACCGGGGATATCGCGAACGGCAAGTCGATCAGTGCCAGCAACAGGCGCTTGCCGGGAAAGGTGAAGCGGGTCAACGCCCACGCCACCGCAATGCCGAACACGGCATTCAACGGCACCACGATGGCAGCGACCAGCAGCGTCAGGCGCACGGCCGCGAGCGTGTCCGGCTCGACCAACGCGCGCCCGTAGGCGGCCAGTCCCAAGGCCAGCGACTCGACGATGACGAGCACCAGCGGCAACAGAATCAGCCCGCCCATCAGCACGAAAACGCTGCCGATCAGCAGCCGACGCAACCACGGCGGCTCGTTAAGTGCGGGGTCGTGATTGAGGTCTTTGCTCATGTCCCTGAGCCCCATACACACCGGTAGATGGGGAAAGTAGGACCGCCTTCAGCGCTCACGCGACACCCATTTGTGCAGTCCGCCAATCAACAACAGCGAAACGAAGCTGAGCAACAGCATCAAGGTCGCGATGCCAGTGGCACCGGCGTAGTCGAACTCCTCCAGTCGGATCACGATCAGTAGTGGTGCAATCTCGGAAACATACGGGATGTTGCCGGCGATGAAGATCACTGAGCCGTACTCACCGACACCGCGCGCAAAAGCGAGCCCGAAGCCGGTGACGATGGCGGGCAACAGGGGCGGCAGCACGACCCGCCGCAGGATGGTAAAGCGCGAAGCGCCCAGCGTGGCGGCAGCTTCTTCAAATTCGGCGGTCGCGGTCTCCAACAGCGGCTGCAGCGTGCGCACCGCAAACGGCAGGCCGATGAAGACCAACGCCAGCACGATGCCGATGGGACGCTGCGCAACGATGATGCCCAAGGGTTCGAGATGTCTGCCAATCCAGCCGTTGCCCGAGTACAGCGCGGTCAGCGCGATTCCGGCGACCGCTGTTGGCAGGGCAAACGGCAGGTCGACCATTGCGTCGAGCAGGCGGCGACCGGGAAAGCGGTAACGCACCAGTACCCATGCAATCAGGGTGCCGATCAGGGAGGCGATCACTGCCGCCACCAGCGCCGTGCCAAAACTCAACGTCAATGCGCGCTGCACCCGTTCATCAAGCAGGATCTTGGTCCAACCGGCGAGGCCAAGGTCGGCGGCGCGGATCATCAACGCCGCCAGCGGCAGCAGCACGATGACACCGAGCCAGCCGACGCTGACACCTAGGGTCAACCCGAAGCCCGGCAACGGATCGCGCCAGCGAGGTGCGGGCGTAGTCCGGTGACTGGCTATCGGCATGGTTTCGATGACGGCAGACATCAAGGCGCGGGCTTGAACACCTGATCAAACACGCCGCCTTCAGCGAAGTGCAGCTTCTGCACGGCCGCCCAACCACCGAAGTGGTCGATGCCAACCAGGTTGAGTTTGGGAAACTTGGTCAGGCTCGAGGCCTCAACCAGCTCCGGCCGCGATGGCCGGTAATGGTGCTTGGTAGCCAGTCGTTGGCCTTGCTCGGTATACAAAAACTCAAGATAGGCTTGCGCCACCGCGCGCGAACCCTTGGAGTCAACGTTTTTGTCCACCAAGGCGACCGGCGGTTCCGCCAGTACGCTGATCGAAGGCGCGACAATCTCGAAGTCCGCGCCAATCGGTTGGCCCAGCACGAGGTGAGCTTCGTTCTCCCACGACAGCAACACGTCACCGATGCGGCGACTGGCGAAGGTGGTGGTCGAGCCGCGCGCGCCGGTGTCGAGGATTGGCACGTTGCGGAACAGCTTGCCGATGTAGTCGCGCACCTTGGCATCGTCGTTGGCGTATTCGCGCTGTGCCCACGCCCATGCGGCCAAGTAGTTCCAACGCGCGCCACCGGAGGTCTTCGGATTGGGCGTGATCACGCTGACGCCCTCACGCGCGAGATCGCCCCAGTCGAGGATCCGCTTTGGGTTGCCCTTGCGGACCAGAAAAACGATGGCCGAAGTGTAGGGTGAGCTGTTGTGCGGGAGCCGCGTTTGCCAGTCCGGTGGCAGCAGGCGGGCGTTGCTGGCGATGGCGTCGATGTCGCCCGACAGCGCAAGGGAGACGACATCGGCACGCAGGCCATCGATCACCGAGCGCGCCTGCTTGCCGGAGCCGCCGTGCGAGACCTGCACAGTCACCGTGTCGCCGGTCTTGGCTTTCCAGTCGGCGGCGAAGGCGTCGTTGTATTCGCGGTAGAACTCGCGGGTGGGGTCGTAGGAAACGTTGAGCAGGGTGATGTCTTCGGCGGCGGTGAGGTTGGAGGCCAAGCCAAGTACGGATGCAATCAGCAAACGGGCAATGGGTTTCATGGTCATGGAATCCGAGGTAAATGTCGTACTGGGCTGGCTTTTACCCCGATGTTCGGGGGCGATGCCCTGCAGCTTGCAGGAGGAGTCAGTCGATCAGTGATTCGTGGCCGACCGCCGCGTGCAAGGCAAATTGCGCCAAGCTGCGGCGGTCGAGGACGTCCGACATGGCAACGCGGACGTCGGCCATGAGATCGCGCAGCGCGCAGCGCTCCGGGTCGGCGCAGTCATCGCAAGGTTTGTACGCGCTGAGACTGGCGCAACGCAGCGGTGCGATCGGGCCGTCGATCGCGCGGATGATGTCGCCGACCATGATCGATTGCGCTGCGCGGGCCAGCGCATGTCCGCCCTGCAGGCCGCGGCGGCTGTCAACAAACCCGGCATTGCGCAAGTCGACCAAGATGGCTTCAAGAAACTTCTCCGGAACATTGGCTTGAGTGGCAATCGCACGCGCCGGCAGCCGGCCTACGCTGGCGTCGGTCAGCGCACACAGGGCGCGCTGGGCGTACTTGGCTTTCATCGAAAACATAAACCTAGTGACTGTATAGGAATTAAGGTCGAGAGCTGTCAATCACCTTTCGCGCATATCGATATGAAGCAACGAAAACTTTACAAATCATGCGTTTGCATCGTGCAAGTTGCCAATACTCGGCGCAGGGCCCCGTCGCGTTGCTGCTAGCGCAACGCACGCGCACCGCAGCAACCCAAGTGCTGATCCCGCTTACCTTTCTCGCCACGCTGGGCGGGTCGCTTACCTTGATCGGTTCGTCGACCAACGTGGTCGCTGATGCCTTGCTACGCGAGCACGTTGAGCCGGGATTCCAGTTGTTTTCGTTGACGCCTGCAGCACTGCCAGTAGCGCTGGGTCAGCGGCCGCTTGCAGCGTGTCCTGCAGGTGCTCGGTGATGCGGGTAGTGATGTGCTTGGTTGTGCGTTGTACGGTGTTGCGCATACGGCTCTTCGCTGCGACTGCGGAGGCGTACAGTGCAGAGGAACCTCCATCGCAGTTCCCAACCCAGACCACACGATGACCGCGACCACGGTCCCACAGCCTGTGCCGTGCGATGACGCGGTGCCCGGTGGCCTTACGCTGACGCTGCCCGCCGAGGTGAACCCGTCTGCTGCGGGCTTGCAATGCTCGTTTGAGGACGACGCAGCGACACAGCGGCCGCCTTGCCACGCCAGCGCCGCTGCGGAAATTGCGGCATTGGTTGGGTTGGCTACCGCGCTGGGTGAGGCACCCCACACCGTCTGGCAGGTGTTGGCGGACAACGTGCTGGCGCTGCTGAAAGCCGGGTCAGCTGGGGTCAGCGTGTTGAGCGTGCAAAGTGACGGTGGCACACGGGTGAGCTGGCCCGCCATCGCCGGTCGCTGGCAGGCTTACAGCGGCTGCAGCCGGTTGCTGCTTGCGCCGGACAGCCCAGCCGCCACGCCTGAACCCGTCGTCGATGAACGCATGGCCGATGAAACCATCGCCGAGCACTGCTTGGTCGTGCCCTTTGCCATTGCCGGCAAAACGGCAGGCACGGTGTGGGCGGTGGCGCACGACGCGGGGTTGGGTTTTGACGCGAGCGACCTGCGACAATTGCAGAATCTCGCGCTGTTTGCAGCGCCCGCACTGCTCGCTGCGGCCGCGTGCGACTCAGCTACGCCGCAGCAGCCATCGCCGTCGCTGCCGTTGGATGGCGAACCGGCGAGCCAGCGTAACTCGTTTAACAGCCTGATCGAAGACGCGCCCTTCGGTGTCTATGTGGTCGATGCACAGTTCCGCCTGTGCCAAGCCAGCGCGGCGGCGCGCAAAGCGTTCGCCAGTGTGCAGCCGTTGCTCGGTCGTGACTTTGGCGAAATCGTGCGCGCGGTCTGGCCGGAACCCTTCGCATCCGAGGTGCTGGCCCAGTTTCACCGCACCTTGGACAGCGGTGAGGCCTACGCCGAGCCGACGGTGACTGAACTGCGCAAGGACACGCCCGAGGTCGAGTCCTACGACTGGAAGATTGAACGCATCGTGCTGCCGGATGGCACCTACGGCGTGGTCTGCTACTTCTATGACCTGACCGAGCGCGAACAGGCCGCAGAAGCCCTGCGCCTGCGCACGGCGCAGTTTGAAACCCTAGTCAACGAAGCGCCTCTGGGCATCTATTTGGTGGACGCCCAGTTGCGCATCCGCCAAGTCAACCCGCAGGCGTTGCCCGAGTTTGGCGACATCGCCGACCTCGTCGGCCGCGAGCTGGGGGCGGTGATACAGACCCTGTGGGGGCCAGCGCGCGCCGCTGAAATCGTGCAGCAGTTTCTGCACACGTTAAATACGGGCGAGCCCGTTGAGGTCGAAGAACTGATCGCCGTGCGGGCCGACCGCAGCAGCACCGCGTGCTACGAATGGCAGATCCATCCCATCCCGCTGCCCGACGGCAGCCATGGCGTGGTGTGCTACTTCCGCGACATTTCCGCACGCGTCCAAGCCCAAGCCCAGATCCGTGACAGCGAAATGCGCTTTCGCGCCTTCGTCACTGCCAGTGCCGATGTGGTGTATCGCATGAGCCCCGACTGGCGCGAGCTGCGCCAGCTGCACGGCCGCAACTTCATCGCCGACACCCATGAGCCCACGTCCCAGTGGCTGCAGGACTACATCCACCCACAGGACCAGCCGCTCGTAGTGGCCGCAATCGAGGCTGCCATCGCGGCCAAGGGCATTTTCGAGCTGGAACACCGCGTGCTGCGCGTGGATGGCGAACTGGGCTGGACGCAATCGCGGGCAGTGCCCTTGCTGGACGCAGACGGCGCAATCGTGGAGTGGTTCGGCACCGCCAGCGACATCACTGAAAGCCGGCGCGCGCAGCAGACGCTGAGCGAATCGGAAGAGCGCTACCGCAGCCTCTTCAATGCGATTGATCAAGGCTACTGCATCATCGAGATGCTCTTTGACGACACCGACAAGGCCCTCGACTGGCGCTTTCTGGAAGTGAACCCCGCCTTCGCCACGCTCACCGGTTTGGAGAACGTGGTGGGCCAGCGCATGCGCGAGATCGCGCCCGACCACGAAGAGCATTGGTTCATCACCTATGGCAAGGTGGCGCTGACCGGCGAGGCGGTGCGTTTTGTCAATGAAGCCCAGTCGCTGGACGACCGCTGGTTCGACCTGTATGCGCTGAAGATGGGCGGGCCGGACAGCCGCAAGGTCGCCGTGCTGTTCACCAACATCAGCGAACGAAAGCGCACCGAAGCAGCGCTGCGGGCCACCGAAGAGCAGTTTCGTGCCACCTTTGAGACCGTTGCCATCGGCATCGTGCACATCGGCTTGGACCACCGCTGGCTGCGCATCAACCCGGCCATGTGCAAACTGACCGGCTACAGCGTCGAAGAGCTGGTAGCGATGCCATTCACCGAGCTGACCCACCCCGCTGACCTGGCCGCCGACCTGCGGCAACTGCAGTGTCTGCTGGCCGGTGAGATTGCCTCGTACAAGATCGAGAAGCGCTTCATCCATCGCAGCGGCCGCGACATCTGGGTCAATTCCACCACTGCACTGCTGCGGGATGCAGACGGCCAGCCGCAGTACTTCATTGGCGCGCTGGAAGACATCACCGAGCAGAAGGCGACGCGGGCGCAGTTGGATCTGCAGCGCCGTTTCGTCGAACGACTCACCCACGCCATGCCCAACACCTTGCACCTCTTTAGCCGCGCCGAGCAGCGCAACCTGTGGGTCAACCGCCACTTGGGCGAGACGCTGGGTTATTCGGCCGCTGCCATCGCGCAGATGGGCGCTGACTTCCTGCCGCAGGTGCTGCACCCAGAGGATGTGCCGGCGATGGAACTGCACTTGCAGCGTGTCTTCGAGTCGACCGACGAGGCGGTGCTTGAGCTCGAATACCGCGTGCGCCCCCAAGCCGGGCAGTGGCGTTGGCTGCAGCAGAGCGACACCGTGTACCGCCGCGAGCCTGACGGGCAGGCGGTGGAACTGGTCGGCACCGCCACCGACGTCACCGACCGCAAGCGCATCAAGGCCGACCTCGTCGCCGCGCTGGCTGCCGCCGAAGGCGTTAACCAAGCGAAGTCGAGCTTCTTGTCCAGCATGAGCCACGAATTGCGTTCGCCGTTGAATGCCGTGCTCGGGTTTGCCCAGTTGCTGCAGTCCGGCAAGCCGCCACCTACCGAGCGGCAACAAGAATGCGTAGAGGAGATCCTCAAGGCGGGCTGGTACCTGCTGGGCCTGATCGACGAGATTCTGGACCTGTCGCTGATCGAGTCGGGACGCCTGTCCTGCGAACTTGCGCCGGTGCCGTTGGCCGCGGTGCTGGACGACTGCCAAGCGATGGTGGAAGGCCAAGCCGCAGCGCGCGGCATCCGCCTGAGCTTGCCGCCGCTTGCCGACGATTGCATCGTCAGCGTCGACCGCTCTCGCCTCATGCAGGTCCTCATCAACATCCTCAGCAATGCCATCAAGTACAACCGCGAAGGCGGCACGGTGCAGGTGCACTGCGAAGCCGTGGCGGAGGACCGCATGTGCATCCGCATTGAAGACAGCGGCGTCGGCCTCAGCGCCGAGCAGTTGGGCCACGTCTTCCAGCCCTTTGAACGCCTGGGCCAACAGGCCGGCGTGATCGAAGGCACCGGCATCGGCTTGGCCCTGAGCAAGCGCTTGGTAGAGCTGATGGGTGGCCGCATCGGTGTGCACAGCGTGGTTGGCCAAGGCAGCGTGTTCTGGGTCGAGCTGGACGCGCCGGGTGCGCAAGCGTCAGCCCCCGCGAGCACGCCCGCCAGTTCTCTCGCGACCGGCCCTGCTCGGCTAGTTGCCGCCGTCGCACCCGAGCCCACTGCAACCGGCCGTCGCCCATGCACTGTGTTGTGCGTGGAAGACAATCGCGCCAACCAACTGCTGGTGCAGCGCCTGTTAGCTGCGCGCTCTGATGTGCGCCTGTTGCTGGCTGGCGACGGACTGCTTGGTGTGCAGCTGGCACACTCGATGCAGCCCGACGTGGTGCTGATGGACATCAACCTGCCGGACCTGAGCGGGCTGGAAGCAATGGGCCGTCTAGCGGCAGACCCAGCGACCGCGCACATCCCGGTCATCGCGGTCAGCGCGCGGGCGATGCAACACGACATCGACACGGGCTTGCGCGAAGGCTTCTTCCGTTACTTGACCAAGCCAATCAAGATTGACGCCCTCACCGAAGCGCTGGACGCTGCCTTGGCACTGCGCGACTCGCCGGAGGTGCCCGCCAACGCGGTAGCCGCACAGCAGGAAGGCGAGGCAAACCCGGCAATGCAAGCCAACAAGGATCACACACCATGATCACCGCCAGCGACATTCTGGATGCCCGCATCCTCATCGTTGACGATCAGGAAGCCAACGTACGCATGCTGCAACGGCTGCTGGCAGACGCCGGCTACCGCCAAGTCACGGCGACAATGAAGCCGGACGAAGTCTGTGCGCTGCACCGGCAACATGACTATGACTTGATCCTGCTGGACCTGCAGATGCCGGGCACGGACGGCTTCCAAGTGATGGAGGGCTTAAAGACGATCGAGCGAGACCCCTACCTGCCAGTGATCGTGCTGACCGCGCAGCCCGGCCACAAACTGCGCGCATTGGAGGTCGGGGCCAAAGACTTCATCAGCAAGCCGCTGGACCTGATCGAGGTCCGCACCCGCATCCGCAACCTGCTGGAAGTGCGTTTGTTGTATCGCCGGCTGGTGCGGCACAACACCCAGCTGGAAGCCATCATCATCGAGCGCACCCAAGAGCTGCGCGAAAGCGAAGCGCGTTTTCGCAGCCTGACCGAACTGGCGACCGACTGGTACTGGGAGCAGGACGAAGCCGGCGCCTTCACCAAAGTGTCGGGGCCGGTGCTGGAAATGCTGGGCATCCAGGTGGAAGCCTTGACCGAGAGTGCGCCGCAAGCCGCCAACGAAGCCGGCTGGAACGAAGCCGAGCGCACGGCCTTGCGCACACGCATTGCCGCGCGTGAGCCATTTCTGGATTTTCCCTTCAGCCGCGAGCAAGCGGACGGGGTACGCCAGCAGTTCCGCGTCAGCGGGCAGCCGATGTTTGACCGCACTTGCCGATTCATCGGTTACCGAGGTGTGGGTGTTGAAGTGCTGACTGGCGGCCACTGAATGGGCACCGTAATTCGGCAGCAACCGCTGCCGAACCCGGTGCCGCCGCCTGGGCTGCATAACGCGCGGATCAACCACCTGTTGGGCGCGCTGCCGGAGGTGGACTTCGACCTGATGGCGAGATATCTGGAGCCGATCAGCTTGCGCTTGGGTGAATCCGTCTACGAGCCCGGCGGCGCTCTGCACTACGCCATCTTCCCGACCACGGCCATCGTGTCGTTGCACTACGTGACCGCCACCGGCGCATCGGCGGAAACCGCCGCCGTCGGCAAGGACGGCATGGTGGGCATGGCGCTGTTCTTAGGCGGCGACACCACCGCCAGTTCAGCCCGCGTGCTGGTCGCCGGTGGCGCTTTCCGGCTGCCAGCGGGGCAGTTGCGGAAGATGTTTGATGGCGTCGGCTCGCTGCGCGATTTGCTGCTGCGTCACCTTTTGTCACTCATCGCCCAGATCACCCTGTTGGCTGCCTGCAACCGGCACCACGCCATCGAACAGCAGTTCTGCCGCTGGTTGTTATGCACCCTGGACCGCTTGCCGTCGGACGAGCTGGTGATGACGCAAGAGTTGGTCTCGCAAGCGCTGGGCGTACGTCGGGAAAGCATCACCGAAGTGGCGGCGCGCTTGCAGCTGGCCGGCGTGATCCGCTACCGCCGCGGCCATATTTCGGTGCTGGACCGTGACGGACTGGAACATCGGGCCTGCGAGTGCTACGCCGCAGTCCGACGCGAGCAGGCCAAGTTGCTGGCGCCGTCGCCAGCCAGCAAGCGCTGAAACGTCGAATCGAAATGGGCGACTGCAGCTGCGTCTTGACTGCGGTATCGATTTGCTCATGGCACCAGCCGCTACCGCGGCATTCGCATCACTGCCGCCATGGTGGCGATGCCGTCCCATAGGTGACCGACACGCAGGTTTTCGTTTTCGGCGTGTTGGTTGTTGTCGGGGTTGGCGAGGGGAATGACGAGGGTGGGTGCGCCGGTGACTTCGGTGATTACCACCAGCGGCAGGCTGCCGCCCATGGTGGGGGTCAGCAGCAGGGAATCGCCGGCGAGCGTGCGCATGGCGGCGATGACGTCGCGGGCGATCGGCAGGTCCATCGGCGTGCGTGAGGCGGCGTAGCCGCCGGGTTGCAACACCACGGTGGCGATCCGCGCGTGCGTGGTGCGCTCCTCTTCCGTCGGTGCGCGATTGAGCACGTGGTAACCCTGCGATTGGATGTGCGCGACCAGTCGTTCGAACTGCGTCTGCACGCTATTGCCTTTCACCAGACGCAGGTCGAGGGTGGCGCGCGCCAGCACCGGAATCACGTTGCTCGCCTGCGCACCGACGTCGGCGGCGCGGATGCCGTTGATGTTGAGCGAGGGCAGATTGATGGATTCGGGTAGTGACACGCCTTGCATCTCGCCCGCGGTCAGCCCGAGATCACGCAGCAGGCTCGCCTCGTCATCGGGCGCTGCCGCAAGCGCTGCCAGTTCAGCGGGGCCGAGTGGCTCCAGCCCGTCGTACCAACCGGCGATCCGTACCCGGCCGTCCTCGCCCTTCATCGAGGCCAACAGTTGGGCCAGTCGCAGCGCCGGATTCGGTGCGAAGTTGCCGTAGTGGCCGCTGTGCAGCGGGCGGCGCGGACCGTACACGGTGAGATCGACGTTGGCGTCGCCGCGCACGCCGAACACCAGCTGCCGCCGACCGCTGGAGTGCACCGGCCCATCGCAGATCAGCCAAGCGTCGGCCGCCAGTGTTTCCGCATGCAACTCGAGCAGCTCGCGCAGGTGCGGCGAGCCTTGTTCTTCTTCGCCATCGAAAAAGAACCGCAGGTTGACGTTCGGCTGCAGGCCGGCGGCCTTCAGTGCGTCGGTCGCGGCGAGGATGGCGAACACGCCCGCTTTGTCGTCGGAGGCAGAGCGCGCATACAGGCGCCAATCGGGATCAATCTCGCGCGTCGGATCGCGCACGACGGGTTCTGGCGCGGCATCAAGGCGGCCACTCCGCCACACCGGCGTCCAAGGATCGCTGGCCCACTCCGACGCATCCACCGGCTGGCCGTCGTAGTGCGCATACAGCACCACGGTGCGCTGCGCACCCGGCACCAGCCACTCGCCATACACGGCGGGCGGTGCCGACCGATCGGCGTTCTCGAGTAGCCGCGGCGTGAGCCCACGCCGCTGCATCATCTTCAGTAGCGCCGCCGCGTTGAGGCGGATGGCGGCAGCGTCAGTGGCGACATTCGGCAGTCGCAGGAATGACTCGTACTCGTCGAGCAGCGCGTGCTGCTGGCTGCGAGTCCAGTTGGCGACTGCCTCTTGCTCGCTGGCGTCTGCCTGGCAAGCAACCAGCAGCAGCGCGACGATTGCCAGCTTGCGGATCTGCGTCGTGAGGAACATGCGCGTTCACTCCTTGTTTGAGGCCACGACTATATCGGGGCGAAATCCGGTCGGCGTTGGACGCGCGCAGGGCCGTGGCGATTTGCTCGCGCCTTGCCAGTGCCCAGCAGCCTCAGTGTTTCAGGATCACGTACAGCGCATGAATGATGCCGGGGATGAAGCCGAGCAGGGTCAGCAGGATGCTCAGCCAGAAGTGGCCCTTGAACCCGACTTCGAGGAACACACCCAGCGGCGGCAGGATGATCGCGAAGATGATCTTGAAGATGTCGGTTGCGGTGGCGGCCATTGTCTATTCCAAAAAAGCGATGGGGAGCTAATGAACCTCCGAACAATTCGTCATTGCGAGGAGCGAAGCGACGCGGCAATCCGGAACAACTATTAAAATCAGAGAGCTAGATTGCTTCGCTACGCTCGCAAAGACGCTTCGATTGATTTGTTCAGAGGTTTCCTAAGCGTCCCATAGTGACTTGTGGTTTGTCCGTGCATAAAACCATTACGGCAACGGTTTCGAAGGTCCGACCTGAGCGCAATGGCAGTGGGTTGGCACCCGTCATCCCGGCGAACGCTGGGATCCAGCTCCTTGGATGACCTGTACTTGGCTCAAACACTGGATTCCGGCGTTCGCCGGAATGACGATTCTCTGAATGTTTGGCTTAAGGAACCTCTGAACAATTCGTCATTGCGAGGAGCGAAGCGACGCGGCAATCCAGAACAACTAGCAAAATCAGAGAGCTAGATTGCTTCGCTACGCTCGCAAAGACGCTTCGATTGATTTGTTCAGAGGTTCCTTAAGTAATCGCGATTGAATTGTGAGCGCCGCTCAGAACGCCAGTTTCGTTATCGTGGTCGACACATTGCGGCCGTCGATCGTGTAGCTGATGGTGGCGGTCGTGGCGCTGGTGAAGGTGACGCTGACGGTGCCCGCGGTGCGGCTGCTGACGGCGCTGGGGTTGAAGGGGTTGATGCCGAACCACGGCCCGGTGAACGTCAATAGCGACTGGTTGAAGCTGGTGCCGTTCAGAGCACCGGCGCTTAAGAACCAGATCGGAATCGATGACTCGTTGTAGTGGTAGATGTTGACCGCATACGCGCCGCTGACGCCGCGGATCACCACCACGCCCCAGCCGCTCTGCGCCGGGTTGCTCCAGGCGCCTGAATAGTCGATATTTGAGGGCGTGGTCGAGGGCTGCAGAAAGGCTTGCAAGCTCGGAAACACTTGGTCGAAGCGCGAGAAGTCGTCACTGTTATCCGGATTCGTCAGCGATCCAGTGTTGCCGCAGCTCGCCGAACCGCCGAGCAGGCCGCCGCGCAGCTGGTAGCCGCTGGTGCTCAGCGTCAATAACCCGCAGCCGCTGCTGCCGCCTTCGGTGGTGCCATTGGTGTAACCGGCCTGGACGAAGTTACCGCTCGCCAAACTCGACGGACCAAAGCCCTTGACCTGACCCAGCGAGACTTTTTTCACATCGCCGGCCGGGTGATGCAGTAGCAGGATCTCATTGCCGGTGGCCAGCGTCGCCGCGTTCCAGCCGAGGAAGGTGGCACCCGCCGGAGGCGCATTGTTCAAGCGCAGGAACAACACGTCGGATGCCACGCTGGCGAACTGCACCGTGGCGCCGCCGCTCACCTGCCGGTTGGACCCATCGAGCACACCGCTAGCGCAGCTGGTCGCCTCGTAGAACCAGAACGTGGTCAAGGTATTGGCCACGCTCTGACTGGTGAAACAATGCGCGGCGGTGTAGAAGTGCGGGACTTGGGTGGCAGCGTCGGTGTCGTTCAACAAGGTGCCGGTGCACAGCGAGCTGCCTCCGCTGGTCTGGAACACCATCCTGGCCACTGCGTTCTTGGCGTCGGTGTAAGCGGCCGATGGATTGGTGACGCACTTGGCGTCGATCTCGCAACTATCCGACTCGCCGATCTTGGCGGCAGCGAGCGATCCCTGCGGCGACACAAATAAATGCGAGATGGCCTGCAGCGACACCCGCGCCCAGCGCGAATCGGCACCGGCAGCCAGGAAGATTTCGATGGTCTGGCGCTCGCCTTGGGTGACCGGAGTCCAGTACATCGGGTCCACACGGCGCAGCTCTGCGACCTCGTCTGCACCCACCACGGCATCCGCAGCCTTGGAGACGTCGCTGCCGACGAAGCGCAGCTCAGCACCCGCGGGCAGTGCAGCGATATCGAGTGCGGATCGCAGTGCGACGGCACCGGGCGACGTCACCTCGATGCGCGCGGTTTGGCCGCCATTGGGCAACACGCGCCAAGCCAATGCGGTCCGATTCGATAGCGCCTCGTTCGCAACCGTGCGCTCGATGCCGATTCGCAGGACTTTCTGCGTAGGCTCGGCGTTCTCGCGTCGCACCGCATCGACACGGGCCTGGTCCATCGCTGGAAAGACGACCGCAGCGGCACTACCGGCCGGGAAATTCTGGTCTTTCAGGCGCAAGTCCGGCGCCGCTTTCGTATCGGCCCACGCGGCTTCGCCGGGTGCTTGCGGTGCCTCGGCCTGCGCAGTCACGGCGCAGAGGACGGTCAGAAACAGGGCTAGCAGGATGCGGCTCATAGCAACTCCGGAAATGATCGCCGGCACACCCTTCGCACGCCGGACGCGTGGCACATCATGGCACGCTTCGGACCGGTGAATGTCACGAACACTGATGGCTGGATGTCCCCAATTCGGGCGGACAAAAACACTCGTGGCACTGCCCATTAGGATGGTGGCTTAGGACGTATACGCCGCAAGTTCGTGCATCGGATCGAGGGCGCTGAAGGCGAGCGAAACTGCCGGACCGGCACCTGCATGCCCAGCGGTGGAACCTGTGCGGGAGGCTCCATCGGCTTGCCTGAGCATATCCACGAACATCCGCCGTATCTAGTAGCCTGATTGCAGCACACCACGACGGGCGATCAGGAATGTCATCACTAAGGCGGCAGCAATACCGTATCCACTTGTGCTTATGGGTCCTCCTGGTCTTGCTTGTCGGTTGCGCCAGCGGCCCAGGGGGCGAAGTGAAGAACAGCAAGCACGCAGGTGTGACGGCTCTTGCGGCCTGTCCGAGTCGGCCGAGCTGCGTGGTCAGTCGCGACGATGCTGGCTCGCATGCGGTTGCGGCCCTTGCTTTCGAAGGGCCGGCAGCGGACGCATTGGCGCGCTTAAGCGACATTCTCAAGAAAATGCCGCGCACCCAGATCATCACCTCGAAAGAGCACTACCTGCACGCCACCCAGGAAAGCCGTGGATTGAATTTCACTGACGATGTCGAGTTCTTGCTCGATCCACAAACTGGCCGTATCGACGTGCGTTCATGCTCACGTACCGGCTATTTCGACTTCGGCGTCAACCGCGCTCGCATCGAGGCGATTCGGGATGCGTTTGATTCGCCCCAGTAGGCGGTTCCCGTTGTGGCGGGTCTCAGGGCAGCCCCGGAAAACTCTCGACGTAGGTGATCGTGAAGTCCGGAAACGCATCCACGAATTGGATTTTGTGATCCGGGAACGAGTCGACCATTTGCCAGCGACCCGGCGCGTCGGGAAAGTGCTCCACCAACTGCACGTGCAGATCAGCAAAGCTGTTGACGATTTTCACTTTGTAATCAGGAAACGAATTCACGATCTGGATGCGGCCATGAATCATGGCAACGTCGACGTCGTCCGCAGCGTGCGCGGCGGGCAGCATCAGCAGGAGGGTCAGTAGCCACACGGATCGGACCATGCACCTGAGGGTAGTCGCCATCAATGAAACGGAAGCGGAATGGGCTGCGGATGAGCTCTCATCTGAGAGCGGCGGCGGTGGCATTGGGGGTCCAACGCTCTCCATGAACTCATACCGTAAGCCTTTGCTTGTTCGCCCCCCAACGCACGTCTTTGCGAGACCTTGCGAGGTCGACCAATCGGCCGCGGCAATCTCACCGGCCGCGGCAATGTGCTTGGATGCGGGAATTGACAATCAAGGCACACACCTCGCTACGCCTGAGATTGCCACGCCGCCTTCGGCTGCTCGCAATGACGAAGTGGAGGGAATCCGAAGATGTCTCAATCGACCGCGATTCTCCAAGTGACAATCCCGACCAAGTCGATGTCGACCACAGCGTTAGCGAGCGAACGTCTGTTTGTGCGGCCCATTGCCGCCAGTCGCAGGCCGATGCGGCGTCAAAGCCAGTTGCGGCGGTCAGCATGTTCGAGCACCTGATAATGCGTGACCAGAGTGTTCGTACGCGGCCCGACCACACAAACCACCGAGCCTACGCGCGCTCGATACGCCGACGTTGGGTGCTTTGCTCTACTGAGATGCGTAATGTTGCTGTAATGGTGCGACACGAAGAGCTCGTGTCCATACAGGCCCGTGGGTCGTTAAACCACGCCAAAGCGACAAACGTCGCATAAAAAACTCGCGAGTGAAGTTGGGATGGCATGGTCTGACTTCACCGCAATGGTGAAGGCACGACCGCGCACGGAATATCCCCGCAGCCCGGCTGTTTGCCTCGCAAATCAATGATTTCCAGCGCAACGCCGGGAGTTTAAATACGCACGAGCTCATGTCTCGTGAGTCATTGTTCCGCCTGCCTGGAGGCAGGGAGTGGAACTCGACGTGTGACCGTCGATAGCCCGAAGCGGCGTGCGTCCTTGGCAACGAGGGGGTGCGAAGCCCGCTAGAAAAGTCCCCCGAAAGGTGCCCGGAGTCGTGAGACTTTCGCGCAGATTCTGGTAGCAGCAGACCGGATGAGGGGCCAGGCTGACTGAAATGAGTCAGAAATCTGAACTGTCAATAAACGTCGTTACAACAGACGCACGCAAGCTGCTCCTACGTGCGAAGTGGTCGGACATTCCTCTCATTGCTCGGAATGCGTCACCTCTCAAGACCACCGGCGAATAGACAGACTCTGCCTCAGTCGTGTGACTCCCGAGGAACGTGGTAAGCCCAACACTCCGCCCATGTGGCAGGCCGACCGTAAGGAAAGCTGTTGGAGTTGTGGGTATGGGATGCCAGAAAAAGCAAACGCCACGCTGTAATCGCGGGGATACGCCCACTTCTGGCTGGTCTCCAATCGTGATCAATCTGTGTGACCTCACCACGGTCGGCCCCAACTGCCGACTTAAAAACTACCCTGACGGGGCGACGACGCCCCGCAAGGGTCTCGTTGCTTCGTCCGGCAAGAACGGAGGAACGAAGCATGAAAGAGCCCGCTATTTGTGGGTCTGCACGTTCCGACGCGCCTGACGACTGGTTTGCCATTGATTGGCGACAAGTCGAACGGAACGTTCGGGGAATCCAGATCCGCATCGCGAAGGCAACGAAAGAATGCAAGTGGCGGCGGGTCAAAGCGCTGCAACGCTTGCTTACTCGCTCGTTCTGCGGCAAAGCATTAGCCGTACGACGAGTGACCGAAAACCAAGGCTCACGCACCGCAGGTGTGGATGGTGAGCGGTGGGACACGCCCGAACTTCGCATGGAAGCGATCAGTCGGTTGAAGCCACGCGGTTACAGGCCCATGCCTCTCCGTCGCGTGTTTATTCCCAAGGCCAATGGAAAGGAGCGTCCGCTTGGCATTCCGACGATGTTGGATCGGAGCATGCAGGCGCTTTATCTCCTTGGATTGGAGCCGGTTAGTGAGTCGACCAGTGATCCGAATAGCTACGGCTTTCGGCGTAACCGCTCGACGCACGATGCCATGAGCCAATTGTTCGTCTGCCTTTCTGGGCCCAACTCTGCTCGATGGGTGCTGGAGGCAGATATCAAGGGATGCTTCGACTACATCAACCATGACTGGCTTTTGCGAAACGTCCGCATGGACACGCGGATTCTCAGAAAATGGTTGAAGGCTGGTGTCATTTACAACGGCATGCTGGAAGCGACGCAAACCGGTACGCCCCAGGGGGGCATCATTAGCCCCACGCTGGCAAACATTGTGCTGAATGGTCTCGAATCGGAACTCGCCGCCGCATTGCAAAAGCGGGTCGGCACGAGACGGACCAAGACGTTGAAAATGAACTGTGTGCGGTATGCGGACGATTTCGTGATTACAGGCGCCTCGAAAGAGGCACTGGAAAGTGAGGTTAGACCGTGGATCGAGGCGTTCCTTGCTGTCCGAGGACTTTCTCTATCCGATGAAAAAGCGCGCATCGTCCACATCGACAACGGCTTTGACTTCCTTGGATGGAACTTCCGAAGGTACTCGGAGAAGCTACTCATAAAACCGAGCGAGAAAAACGTCGAATCGTTCTATCGTAAGGTGAAGGCGGTCATCAGCTCGAAGAAAACCGTGCCGCACGCGGCGTTGATCAAATTGGTCAATCCTCTACTAAGGGGGTGGGCCAACTACCATCGTCCAGTTGTTGCCAAACAAGCGTTTAGCCGCATGGATCACCTGATTTTCGGGGCGATCTGGCGGTGGTCCAAACGCCGACATCCCCACAAGGCGGCTTGGTGGGTCAAACGGAAGTACTTTGAGTCACGTGGGTTGCGCAACTGGGTTTTCACCGCAAATGTGACCGATGAAGATGGCGAGAAGAGGACTTCTACCCTCATCGCTCTATCGGACACAACGATTCAGCGGCACAAGAAAATTCGTGGGGATTACAACCCCTTCGATCCGGCTTTCGAGCAGTATGGTGAACGGCTCCATTCGGAGCGCATGGTTGACAGCCTGCGCTACCGCAAGGAACTCGTCAGTCTGTATCGCTCTCAACTGGGCTTGTGCGCGCTGTGCCACGGAGCAATTACTCGGGACACTGGGTGGCATGATCATCACATCCAATTCAAGTCGGATGGAGGGTCGAACGCCCTGTTCAACCGCGTACTATTGCACCCCCAATGCCACACACGTCTCCACTCCCATGGTTTAGCGGTAACGAAGCCGGTCCTCTAACGGGGGCTTATAGGAGGCTTGAGCCGTATGCGGGGAAACTCGCACGTACGGTTCTTAGGGGGGGACGTCCATGAATTGGGCGTCCCCACCCGACAACTCGATTTCCGACCTCGCCCCGCCTGGGCGTGACGTGCTGCGGCCACTGCGATATGCGGTGCGGCTGCCGTTTTTGCTGATCCATTTGGCGCTGGCGCTACCGCTCACCTTGGTTTGCATCAATCCGCTGACGCAGCGTTGGCGGATCGGTGGCGAGCGTGTGGATCATCGCGTCATCCGCGCATGGTCGGGCGTGTTGTTGCGCATCTTTGGATTTAAGCTGCGCCGCATTGGCACGCCGGTGCGCGGGCCAGCGATGTTCGTCGCCAACCACGTGTCGTGGATCGACATCGAGTTGATGCACAGCCAGAAGGTGGTGGGCTTTGTCGCCAAAAGCGAGATCAGCCGTTGGCCCTTGATTGGTTGGTTGGCGAGTCGCGCCGGCACCATCTACCACCATCGCGGCAACAACGAATCGCTCAACGGCGTGATGCATCAGATGGTCGAGCGCTTGCAGCAAGGCGAATCGGTCGGCGTGTTCCCCGAGGGCCGCACCACCGATGGGCTGAGCCTAGGGCCATTCCATGCACGCATCTTTCAGCCGGCTGTGCTCGCGGTCACCACCGTGCAGCCGGTCGCGCTACGCTTTGGCGAGCACGGCAGCGCGCAAGCCAGCGTGGCCTTTGCGGCGGGCGAGAATTTTTTGCAGAATTTTCTGCGCCTGCTGGGCGAGCCCAGCCGCGTCGCCGAAGTGCATTTTCTGGAACCGCTGGAAGCAGGTGATCAAGGCCGACGCTGGTTGGCCGAGCGTTGCCGCGAACGCATCCAAGCGGCGATGGCCAGTCGCAGCTGATCGAAAATAACA
>JANNWF010000046.1:0-1733 GCA_031408455.1 Pseudoxanthomonas sp.
CGCCGCCGTTGCGACGCTGGACAACAAACTGCCTGCGAGCAGCCACCCAGTTCCGTTCATCGCGTACCTCACTCCGGTCGAAGTCTCGACCAGTCGGGGGATCATATCCATACACGCCGATGCCGAGGTTAAGACCCGCGAAGCGCGGGTTGTTGCGCTTATGCCCACGCACTCGACGTGTCGCTACCGACCTTGACTCGGCAATCGCCACAGAAACGCCTTGTTAACGGGCGTACGACATCGCTGCGACTACAGGCCGCCGAGTATGCAGGCAGACCCACCCGCGTCTCTGCCAGACAGACCATCGGTAGCCAATGCCAACCCAGCCACGCCAAGCCCGCAACTCGTCCCAGTGGCACCTGTCACCGCCGTGGCAATCATTGTTGCTCAGTGAGCTGCATGCACTCCGCGTGACCCTGCTGCTTTTCCTCTTGGCGGGTCTGTCCGGGATGGCCTCGGCAGCATCACCCAAGTCAACTTCGACGCCACTGCCGAGCGATGCCCAGCTTGAGGCCATGGGTGCGGTGATCGGGAAAATCCACATCAGCAACGGCGACGTATTCGATCCGCAAATTGCGGCGGAGAGCGGGCCCCTTTATGCACTGGCAAACCGTTTGCATGTGCAAACCCGCAGCGAGGTGATCCGCAAGCATTTGCTCATCAGCGAGGGCTCGCCGTACTCGCGTCGCATGCTGGATGAATCTGCCCGATTGCTACGGGCCGAGCGGCACATTGGTGACGCCACGGTTGAGCCGGAGAGCTATGCCGACGGCGTGGTCAATGTGCGAGTCACCACGCGCGACATCTGGTCGTTGTCGCCCGGCATCTCGTTTGGGCGAAAAGGCGGCGAGAACCGGTTTTCCTTCGAGCTTGAAGAGCTCAACCTGTTGGGCACCGGCATCGAGATCGATATCGACTACAGCTCTGGTGTGGATCGCGACGGCACTTCCTTGCAACTGATTGATCGCAATCTGTTCGGCAGTCGCTATGGGCTGGAGGCGCGCTACGCCGACAACAGCGATGGCAACGATTGGCTGCTGAACTTTGAGCGGCCGTTCTATGCGCTGGACAGCCGCTGGGCGGGCGGTGCACAGCTCGCCAGCCTCGATCAAATCGATAGCATCTATCAACTTGGCGAAGTGACCAGCCGCTACCGTCGGCAGGCGCGCATCCATGAAGCCTACTGGGGGCGTTCGGCTGGTCTGGTTGATGGCTGGGTTAACCGCTGGAGCATCGGCCTGAGTCGCGACCAGCAACTATTCAGTGCACTGCCTGCAGACGACGAAACGCCCTTGCCGTCCAACCGCGACCTCACTTCGGCGTGGTTCGGTATTGAGTTGTTGCAGGACGAGTTTACGGTCTGGCGTGACCGGACCCAGATGGGACGCGCCGAGGACGTTTTGCTCGGCACCCGCGTGAACGCTCGCATCGGCCGGCTTGCGGAGGCGCTGGGCGGTGATCGTGACGGATGGATCTATCGGGTCGAAGCAAGTCGTGGTTTTGCCCTGCCCGCCGACAGCACCCTGCTGCTTGCGGCCGATCTTGGCGGTCGCCGCGAAGACGGTCGCGACGTCGACCAACTGTTCAATGCCAGCGCGCGTTACTTCCTTCCGCTGAGCGACAAAAGCCTGCTGTTTGCCAGCTTGCAAAGCGCCTGGGGCAATCAATTGGAATTGGATCACCGGCTGCAACTGGGCGGAGATACCGGCCTGCGCGGCTATCCGCTGCGCTAT
>JANNWF010000047.1:0-4152 GCA_031408455.1 Pseudoxanthomonas sp.
TGCGATTGCTAGCGACATCGATACTCGATTCCTGCTTGAACCGGCGGGGCGCAATACGGCACCAGCTATCCTGTTGGCTGCGCTCGATATCGAAGCGCGCCATGGCGGTGAGGCATTGATGTTGGTGCTGCCGGCGGATCACCTGATTTCCGATATCGAAGGCTTCCGCCGCGATGTGGCTGCCGCCTGCGAACTCGCATCCGATGGCTACCTCACCACCTTCGGCATTTTGCCCACGCAGCCTGAGACCGGCTTCGGTTATATCGATGCCGGCGCGCCCATCGCTGATCGGGGCGGCCGGGTGCTGACCGCGTTCGTCGAGAAGCCGCAGCGGCAAATCGCCGAGGCCTTCGTTGCCTCTGGCCATCACTACTGGAACGCCGGCATGTTTTGCTTTTCCGCGCTGGCGGTGTTGCAGCAGGCGGCTGAAAGTTGTCCAGCGGTTTTGGCGTCCGCGCGCGCCTGCTTTGCGAGTGGTGATAGCCACGCTCAGCCACGCCAATTCGACGCGCAACTGTTCGCCGCGCAGGCCGACATTTCGATCGACTATGCGTTGATGGAGCCTGCCAAGCGACGCGCCGTCGTTCCAGCGCAGTTTGACTGGAGCGACATCGGTTCGTGGCAAGCCGTTAGTGAATTGGGCGATTCAGACGCTAATGGCAATCGCTTGTTTGGTGACGTGGAAACCGTCGACACTCAACGTTGCTACATCCAAACAGACAGTCGCTTGGTTGCCACCGTCGGCATCAGTGATCTGGTCATCGTTGATACCGGCGATAGCGTGTTGATCGCTGATCGAAGCAAGAGCCAAGCGGTCAAACAGATCGTCGAGCAACTGCGCGCGCGCAACCATTCGGCACCTCAGCATGGCGATACTGTGTATCGGCCTTGGGGCAGTTACACCGTGTTGGAGGACGCTGACGACTGCAAGGTCAAGCGCCTCACGGTCAATCCCGGCGGCATCTTGTCTTTGCAGAAGCACTATCGACGTAGCGAGCACTGGACGGTGGTGCACGGTACGGCCAAGGTGCGCGTCGGCGACAGCGAATTCTTGCTTGAGCGAAATCAGTCGACCTTTATCCCCACCGATACCCTGCATCGGCTGGAAAATCCGACCCGCTCGCCGATCCATCTGATCGAGGTGCAGTGCGGCGATTATTTCGGCGAAGACGATATCGTTCGACTCGAAGACGTCTACGGGCGCGCCTGAGCGCGCAATCAAGCGCCGCCGACGATGACGGCGGCCGCTTCCTGGTTTTCTGCCACCGCCAAAACGTGGTGGGATGCACAAGGTCAGGGATTCACCCGCGCACAGACCCTTAGAAGAGCCCCGCCCGCTGCCGCGGCCTGAAGCGCTCACTTCCTTGGCGGCTGCGCCACTTGCTTTGTAAAAAGTCTGCGGTTCTTCGTCAAGAACTGTAAAGACCGCATTGATATTGAACACTTTGCGGATATGCTCCGGGCGTTGATCCTTCGTTCAGATTCTGTGGGCGAGGTGAACCTGCGGCGGGACTGTATTTGTCGGATGGGACCCTTCGATGGGCCGACAGGGCAGGGCCGCGCATTCAACCCAAACATCCGCGGCTGTCGCAATTGCCTTGGCACAGCAATTGGCGAACGCAGCAAAGATTGAACCGGCAGCATTCAGTTTCGGGGAATCCAGCGCTCTATGAATACGACCTCACGCACGCACGCAAACCGTTTTGGCAGGTTTGGGCGCTGGTCTTCAAAACTGCTGGCCTTGGCTGGCGTGGGACTGGCGGCATCGCTAGGCGGCGTCAGTCAAGTTCACGCCGAAGGCAGCCGCAGCATGTTCCCGAACGCGATTCTTGGTGCTCGCGCACCAATGGACGTAGTGAACAATGCCTCCTATGCCGGCGTAGTTCGTAACCGCACTTTCATCTACGTCTATGCTGAGGCCAACCAATACATCTTGGTCGGCTCCAACAACCGCAACAATGGCGGCGATGTTTTCATCTACAACCCGCAGTCGTTCGGGACGCAGGGCGATGAAACGATTCCAGGCGCTGCCAATTTCACCTGCTCTGCGGCATCAGCCGGTGCCAATTTCGGTGGTGCGGGACGCGGCATCATCACCACTCGCTTATCCGAGCTTGCTGGGCCAAATAGCGCCAATAACGCGGCGACCGTCGCTAACGGTTGGAGCCCGTGTGCCTATCAAGCGCCCACGACCGGCATCTACGGTGTTCGGTTTACTGGTGCCACCAGCGGCACCAGTGGCGAGGCCGCAACTCCGGCAGGCAACAACCCCTTGATTCTTGCGGACAGGGTGGCCGCGTGGGAGGTGCAGGTACGATCAGCAGCAGCCAATTCGCTGACTGACATCAATGGCCGTGTGTATACATATGCGTGGATCGGACGCACAGGCGGCAATGGCGCGGCTGCCCGCCTAAACCACACGCTTTACTACATTACGTCGGATGGTTATCGCTATCGGCAGCGCATGAATGGCATCGACCCGTTCGCATACGCGCTCTACGCCAACCCGCAAGGATTTATTGATTCTGGCGATCCGCTCTACAAGAGCATTCGCGGTTCTAATCAAACCGCGTCCGCAGTGCTGCCGGCGGGGACTGGGATCACGACTCAGCTCGCGCAATATCCGGTGTTTTTCTCAGATGTTGCGCCCGGCGGTGCCAACGCAGCGCAAGTGAATACCGTTCTCGGCGTACTTGGTATTCCTACTGTTCCACCGGTACCTCAGGTGACGACAGTCAGTTACGCAGGCGATGTGGGCGGAACCACGTCGAGCTTTAATGTTGGAGGCACATTTTCCTTCACGACGGTTAATACGCTTTCCTTTCAGATCGTCATCAGCCGCGACGGCGTTAATTTCGACCCTGCCAATCCGCTCAACCGCACGCTGACCGGTACCGCGTTGACTGGCAATCACACCGAGGCGTGGGATGGGCGCGACAGTGCCGGAAATCCTTTTCCGGTCGGCGTGTTCTCATATCGGATGTCTGGCCGCAATGGCGAGGTCCACTTTCCGATTATTGACACGGAGGGCTTGGCTCTGGGTGGGCCGACGATCACCCAACTCAATGGCAGCCTTTCTAACACCGTCTATTTCGACGACCGCGGCTATGTGACTAGAAACGCAACCGCAGTAGGCGAGTTGAACGGACACCTGTGTGGAGTCGGCAACCTCCAAGTTCAACCCACTCCTAACCAGTCGCTGCTGGGTGTGGACTCCAGCAACGGAAACTTTGGGGGGCCTGGTCTCTTTTACCGTGCCTATGCGTCGTCTACCAATTCCAACAACGACTGCGTCAACGCGGCTGCGAACCACTTCGGCGACGCCAAAGGCCTAGACACTTGGGCATTCGAACGTACGGCCGATATCACTCAAACCCTGACGATTGTGCTGGCTGACATGTCGGCGACATTTGGCCCGATTCCCAGCGTCGTTAGTCCCGGGCAAGTGCTCAATTTGTTGAGTCTTACCTGCCCGAATGCGGGTCCGGATGCTGGCGTTCAAGCCACCTGCGTACCCACCGCGAGCGTCGGCAGCGTAAGCAATGTTGTGTGTTCTCCCGCAACGCCGGTGCCAAGTTTGCCTAACGGCAGCAGTATTTCTTGTACCTTCACCTACACGGCACCCGGTGTCGCGGGTGGCACCAACACGCCCGAAATGGCGGTGACGTTTACGGGCACTGCCGGCGCAGCTAACGATAGCTTGGTTGCCAATAACGTCGATACCGAGGCGGCAACAGTTATCGATGCGGTGAGCGACGACTTCTCAGCGAGCCCGGTCGCAGCCGCGCTGGGTGGCACGACGGCATCGGTATTCGGTAACGACACCACGGGTGCGGCCGCGGCAACGGCGGGCAATGTGGCGGTGAGCCTGACCAACCTCGGCGGCCTGACGGGCGCGACGATTGCGGCGAATGGCACGATCACGGTACCGGCGGGCACAGCAGCGGGCACGTACGTGCTGACTTATCAGATCTGCGATCTGGTGCTGGGCACGGTGTGCGACATGGCGACAGCGACGGTCGTGGTGGCAGCAGCGGACATGGCGGCGACGCTGGGTCCGGTGCCGTCGGTGGTGAGTCCGGGTCAGACACTGACGGGGCTGACCTTGAGCTGCGCGAACGTCGGTACCTCAACGGCAACGGCAGCAACCTG
>JANNWF010000048.1:0-4750 GCA_031408455.1 Pseudoxanthomonas sp.
CGTTCAAATGCAGGATCGGCAGCACCGCGCCGTCATGCACAGGATTTAAGAACTGGTTGGAGAGCCAGCTTGCGGCGAGTGGCCCGGTCTCCGCCTCGCCGTCACCGATGACGCAGGCTGCAATCAAATCAGGGTTATCAAACACCGCGCCGTAGGCATGCATCAACGAGTAGCCCAGTTCCCCGCCTTCGTTGATCGAACCCGGTGTTTCTGCGGAAGCGTGGCTGGGGATGCCGCCCGGAAACGAAAACTGTTTGAACAGCTTTTCCATCCCCACCAAGTCTTGCGAGATGTCGGGATAGATCTCGCTATAGCTGCCCTCCAGGTAGGTATTGGCCACCATTCCCGGCCCGCCGTGACCAGGGCCGCACACATAGATCACGTTGAGATCGTTTTGCTTGATCAGGCGGTTGAGGTGCACATAGATGAAGTTGAGTCCAGGCGTGGTACCCCAGTGGCCGAGCAGCCGGCGCTTCACGTGCTCGATCTTCAGTGGCTCACGCAGCAATGGGTTGGCGGACAGGTAGATCTGGCCCACTGAAAGATAGTTTGCCGCCCGCCAGTAGGCGTGAATGCGCTCGGATTCAGTGGCGCTGAGCGGGTGTGTGGGTTCGAGCACGGCGCTAGTCATTGGCGATCACCCTCTGGGTGCCATTCCGAATCGTGGATCAGCCACCACGGCCCGCAACGCCGAATCGGCAATCTGCGGACTGGTTTGCTTTTCGACATCACCGTTGGAGCATGTTCGCCTGAGCTTACATCCGTATGAAGAGCCGGCACCGTGCGGCTGCGCGCGCTGCGGATCGAGAGAGTCCTCATTCGCGCTGTGGGCGGACCAGCGGAGGTTGATTTTTCAAGGCTGCTGCCAGTTTCGACAGCCAGGCCAGCACCGTCTGTGCCACTTTGCGGGCGAACCCCGTCACACTATGCGGGCGAGTATCGTAAACTTCAGGAGTTGACAGCCGCCCGCGGCGTCGCGAAATGCACGATCACGCCTTCGGCGCCGCCATCCCCGGGAAGATGAGCCAGCAAACCATCCAAGCAAAGTCGCTGACCGACCCGGTTTACCAGATTCCTGGTTACGAGTTGGGCGCCAAGATCGGCGAAGGCGGCATGGCGTCGGTGTTTGTTGCTGTGCAGCGTTCGCTGGATCGCAAAGTGGCCATCAAGGTCATGCGTCAGTTGGGCGACGGTAGCGAAGAGAAGCGTTTTCTCAACGAAGGCAGGACGATGGCGCGCCTGCCACACCCCAACATCGTGGGTGTGTTCGACATTTCCCAAGGCGATGGCATCAGCTACATCGCGATGGAGTTGCTCGATGGCGGTTCGCTTTCTGATCGCATGAAAGACGGCTTGGTCCTATCCGAAGCGATTGCCGTGGTCGTACAAATCGCCGATGCGCTGCAGTTCGCGCATGACAATGGGGTGGTCCATCGCGACCTCAAGCCGGGCAACATTCTATTTCGTGGCAAGAAGACGCCGGTGCTGACCGATTTCGGCATCGCTAGGGTGGCGGGCTCGGACGCCATGCGCTTGACCCAAACCGGCATGATGATCGGAACGCCGACCTACATGAGTCCGGAGCAAGCGCAGGCCGGGCCGGTCGATGGCCGCACCGACCAATATTCGCTTGGGGTGATGTTCTACGAGTTGCTGGCGCGCAAAGTCTTGTTCGATTTTGAGACGCCGATGCAAGTCGCGTATGCGCACGTCAATACGCCGCCGCCACGGCTGCCGGATCGGGTCGCATTTGCCCAGCCGATCCTTGATCGAATGCTGGCGAAAAGTCCCAAGGATCGTTATCCCGACTTGACTGCATTCGCGCGCGAGCTGCGCGGCCTGTTGACGGCCAACGATTCGCTGCAGCAGCGGCTCAGTGTTGATCCGGGTCACAGCGTGTCGGAGCGCCTGCGCGCGCTTGGATTCTCGGATGCACAAATGGAAACCGGGCCCACTGCTGTGCCGGTGATTCGACCGGCGACTGACGTGGCACCTGTTGTCTTGGCCAATCAACTGCTGGAAAACTCCAGCTTGCGATTGGAGCCGATCAAGGACGACTGGCGTCGACGCTCGGCCGCAGCGCCAGTGGAAATCGGACCCAAGCCGGTGCCCATGTGGATACGTCAGGTAGGCGTTGGTTTCGTGCTGATTGTGCTTGCTGCGGTGGCGTGGGAATTGCTGAAGTCTCAGTAGTTGGGTGGTGGGCTGGGGCCAGACCAATGCGTGGCAATCGCCGATCCTCTGCTGGCAAAAATGCAGAGCATGCGAGCAAGTTCGCGCCCCACAGCTGCCATGAACATGGGCGTCGGTTGCCCTCCTGTATCCTGCCGCCATGAGTAATACCTCGTTGGCACGCAACATGGCCGAGCGATTCCGCGGCTATCTGCCGGTGGTTGTGGATGTCGAAACCGGTGGTTTTGATTGTGAGCGTCACGCGCTGCTGGAAATTGCGGTAGCGCCTATCGTGATGGACGCCGATGGCTGGCTGTCGCCGGGCGAGATTTGCTCGGCGCATGTGATGCCGTTTGCGGGTGCACAGATCGACCCGAAATCGCTGGAGATCACCGGCATCGACATCGATCATCCTTTTCGTGGTGCCTTGGCAGAACGCGAAGCATTGGCCCATGTGTTTACGCCGGTGCGGCAAGCAGCGCGTGCCGCCGGCTGTCAGCGCGCGATTCTGGTCGGTCACAACGCCGCGTTTGATCTTGGGTTTTTGAACGCGGCGGTCAAACGCACCGACTTCAAGCGCAATCCATTCCACCCCTTCAGCACCTTCGACACAGTGACGCTGGGTGGTTTGGCGGTGGGCCAGACCGTGCTGGCGCGGGCGGTCGAAGCGATCGGCTTGAGCTGGGATCCGCGCGAAGCGCATTCGGCGGTGTATGACACCGAACGGACCGCGCAGCTGTTTTGCAAAATACTTAATCGGTGGCGTGAGTTGAGCTTGCTCGGCGAGCCTGTCGTCGCCACCGCCGAGGAGTCCTGAGCCATGCCTATCTTTGATTACCGCAGCATCGATGAGACCGCCGGCTGCGAGCATTGCCGTCCTGGCTTTGAGCACATGGAGCGACTGAATGCCGACCCCTTGCTGGCCTGCCCGCACTGCGGCGCCGCCATCCGCAAACTACTAAGCGCGCCTTCGCTTGCCATCGGCGGCTCACATTTGCAGAAAGAGAAAAAGATCGGCGACGCCGGCTTTACTCAGTACCGCAAAATTGGCAAAGGCGTGTACGAAAAGACGGCGGGAAAAGGGCCGGGGATCATCAGTGCTGACTGAGTGACATCGAGGTCTCATTGGCACTTGCGCGGGCCCATTCAGCACCCAACGTCATTTCCGCGCAGGCGGAAATCCAGAGCTTGGGCGACCCGGCTGTCCCACGAGTGGTAGTGGATTCCGGCGTTCGCCGGAATGACGAACGTCGGGGACTTGGTGCTGTCGCAGTGCCATCGCGCTGAGTCCCTAGTGTGGTGCTTCGTAATCAGAGGACATTATCCGCGAGTGGATTTGCGTGACTGGCAAGGCGCGACGACGAGACATAGCAGCGCTATGGCGAGGAGGACCGAACGCAGTGAAGGCGCAGCGGGCGCAGCCCGCGTTGCCGCGTAGCGGCCGAGCAACGCCGCCAGGCGCGCAAAGACACCGCGGATAAGTTCGATTGATTGCGAAGCACCACACTAGATATCACCTGCAAACAACGCCACTGGGTCACTGCCCGGCACCAACTCCAGCAACTGTTCAAAGTGCAAACCCAGCTTGCCGAGCAAGCGCGCGGACGGCGCGTTGTCTGGCGAGGCGATGGCCAACAGCCGGCGTAATCCAAACTGCTCGCGGGCGAGCGTGACGCAAGCTTGCGCCGCCTCCAGCGCGTGTCCTTGACCGCGATACTGCGGCAGCAAGGCATAGCCGATATCAACGCCGGGCAAGGTGTCGCGCTGGATCAGGCCACACATGCCAATCGGCTGGCCGCCACGATTGAGGGTGACCGCAAACAACCCAAATCCCAGCCGCTGATACATGGCTCGCGGTCCGTTATCGATGTAGGCCAGCGCGTCTTCAAGGTTGTGGATGCCACGGTCGCCGATGTAGCGCAGCCAATCGGGATCGTTGACCAATGCCAGCACGAAGGCGGCATCGTCAGCGGTTAGCCAGCGCAGGGTGAGGCGGGACGTGCGAGCGACGATCATCTGTTCAGTACAGCCCGGCAGCTTGCGTCGTGCCCGCTCGCATCAGCCAACGCCAAACCCCGCACGTTGGCCGAGTGCAACGGTCTCGCGCTCGACCTTGGCGATTTGTGCATGCGTGCACCCATGCAGCAGCCAGCGCGCCAAAGCTTCGACGGCGGTCGCATCTCCTTGCGCCAACACTTCCACGCTGCCGTCGTCGCGATTGATCGCATAACCATCGACACCCAGTCGCTGCGCCTCACGCCGACAACCCGCACGAAAGCCGACGCCCTGTACGCGCCCGCTGACTCGAAACAGCACCGCGACTCGCTCAGTCGTCATGGGGCTTTCGGCGCACTCGCAGCAGTGATCGCGGCTGCCAACTCAGCCGCGGTGACTGGCCCTAAGAAACGTTTGGCAACGGCGCCGCTGGGGTCGATCAAATAGGTCATCGGCAGCCCACGCGGGATGTCGAAGTCGGCTGGCGGTTGGTAGGTATCGATGATCGCCACCGGATACGGAATGGGTCGTTTGACAAGAAATTCGCGCAGCGCAGCAGGCTCAATTTCCTCATACGCCAAAC
>JANNWF010000049.1:0-2652 GCA_031408455.1 Pseudoxanthomonas sp.
CGCGGCTCTGCGGCGCAGATTCGCCAGCTGGCCGGTATGCGTGGATTGATGGCAAAGCCCGATGGCTCGATCATCGAGACACCGATCAAGGCCAACTTCCGCGAAGGCCTAGACGTGTTGCAGTACTTCATCTCGACCCACGGTGCGCGTAAGGGCCTGGCTGATACGGCGTTGAAGACCGCCAACTCGGGTTACCTGACCCGGCGCTTGGTCGACGTGGCGCAAGACGTGGTGATTACCGAGCCCGATTGCGGCACGACCAATGGCTTGACCATGACGCCCATCGTTGAAGGCGGCGACGTGGTTGAGCCGCTGCGCGAGCGTGTGCTCGGCCGCATCGTGGCCGAAGACGTGTACTTGCCGGGTAACGACGAGGATCCGATCGTAACCCGCAATACCTTGCTCGACGAGAAGTGGGTCGAGAAGCTCGAAACCAACAGCGTTCAGAGCATCAAGGTGCGTTCAACGATCACCTGCGTGTCGAGCTTCGGCGTGTGCGCATCGTGCTATGGACGTGACTTGGCGCGTGGTCACATCGTCAACATCGGTGAAGCCGTCGGCGTGATCGCGGCGCAATCGATTGGCGAGCCGGGCACCCAGTTGACCATGCGTACCTTCCACATTGGTGGTGCGGCCTCGCGTGCAGCGGCAGTCGACAACATCGCCGTGCGCACCAGCGGTACGGTCAAGTTCAACAATTTGAAGACGGTGATTCACGCGGCCGGCCATCTGGTGGCGGTGTCGCGTTCGGGTGAGTTGTCCGTCATGGACGGCCATGGCCGCGAGCGCGAGCGCTACAAGCTGCCATACGGCGCTTCCATCGCGCTACGCGACGGCGCTGCCGTCAAGGCTGGTCAGCAGGTTGCCAGCTGGGATCCGCATAACCACCCCATCGTGTCGGAAGTCAAAGGCTTCGTCCGCTTTATCGACTTCGTCGAAGGCATGACCGCGATTGAGAAGGTCGACGAACTGACTGGTCTGACCAGTGTCGAGATCACCGATCCGAAGCGTCGCGGTTCGGCCGGCAAAGATTTGCGCCCAATCGTCCGCATCGTCGATGAGAAGGGTAAGGACCTCAACATTCCGGGCACTGATCTGCCGGCGCAGTATCTGTTGCCGCCGAAGTCGATCATCAATCTGCAAGACGGTGCTGCCGTCGGCGTGGGCGATGTGGTGACCAAGGTGCCGCAGGAAGCGTCCAAGACCCGCGACATCACCGGCGGCCTGCCGCGCGTCGCCGATTTATTCGAATCGCGCAAGCCGAAAGATCCGGCAATCTTGGCCGAGATTTCCGGCATCGTCAGCTTCGGTAAGGACACCAAGGGCAAGCAGCGACTCATCATCAAGGATCCGGACGGAAAGGATCACGAAGAGCTGATTCCAAAGTACCGGCAGATCATCGTGTTTGAAGGCGAGCACGTTGAGAAGGGCGAGACCGTGGTGGATGGCGAGCCGAATCCGCAAGACATCTTGCGGCTGCTCGGAGTCGAGCCGCTGGCTGCTTACTTGGTCAAGGAAATCCAAGATGTTTATCGCCTGCAAGGCGTTCGCATCAATGACAAGCACATCGAAGTCATCATTCGGCAGATGCTGCGCAAGGTCGAAGTCACCGAGGCTGGCGACAGCCGCTACCTGCGTGGCGAGCAAGTCGAGCGCGTGCGGATGATGGAAGAGAATGCGCGTGCGGTTGCGCGCAATGAAATGCCGGCGAAGTTGGATGCGGTGTTGCTCGGCATCACAAAAGCATCGTTGGCGACCGAATCGTTTATTTCTGCGGCCTCGTTCCAAGAAACCACTCGTGTGCTGACCGAAGCTTCTGTGCGCGGCACGCGTGACACGCTGCGTGGCTTGAAAGAGAACGTGATCGTGGGCCGATTGATTCCGGCAGGAACGGGCTTGGCTTACCACAGCCGTCGACGCAAGTCGCCGGATGGATTGACTCAAGCCGAATTCGACGCGCTGTCATCGAACATCGTTGAAAGCAGCACCGAAACCGAGGCGAGCTGATCGCAATGATTTGGCGGCTGTTGCCCGGCATGGGTGGCAGCCGCTTCAATCAAAACGGTAGGCGCCCATGAGTAGCGGTCGCCAGCGGCAGCAGCACATCAGCATCAGAAGCAAACATTTCCAGTCCGCTGCGTTGACGACTCTAAATGCAGCGGGTTATACTTCTCTGTCTAGGCAGGCCGAGTATGGCCTGCCTTCGTTCATATCAAGGTTTCGAACGCATGGCGACGATCAACCAGTTGGTGCGCAGGCCGCGCCAGCCGCACACATATAAAAGTAATTCTCCGGCGCTAGCCAACTGCCCGCAAAAGCGCGGCGTTTGCACCCGCGTCTACACCACCACTCCAAAGAAGCCAAACTCGGCACTGCGGAAAGTGGCCAAGGTGCGTCTAACCAACGGTTTCGAGGTGATTTCCTACATCGGTGGCGAAGGCCACAACTTGCAGGAGCACTCGGTGGTTTTGATTCGCGGTGGTCGCGTCAAAGATTTGCCAGGCGTTCGCTACCATACCGTGCGAGGCTCGTTGGATGCCGCGGGTGTGTCGAAGCGTCGCCAGAGTCGCTCGAAGTACGGCGCCAAGCGTCCAAAAAAGTAAGCGCTGCAAAGCGCCTATGCGCTTGATGTCTTCTCGCGAGGGCGTGAAG
>JANNWF010000050.1:0-6159 GCA_031408455.1 Pseudoxanthomonas sp.
ATGGAAAGCGAAGATGCCGGCCTGCGACTTGTTCGGCATGTTCGTGATGTTCTGCGCAACGATCGCGTCCGTATCGTGCTGCGGACCGGCCAGGCCGGGCAGGCACCGGAACGTCAGGTGGTGCTCGAGTACGACATCAACGACTACAAAGAAAAGACTGAACTGACGGCACAGAAGCTGGTTACCTGCGTGGTGTCTTCGCTGCGGGCGTATCAGGCCATCAACGAAGTCGCCCGGCTCAATCGTGAGTTGGAATCGAAAGTGGCCGAGCGCACGGCTGACCTAGAGCGCGGCCGGGTCCGATTGCAGCGCTCACTCGATGCCTTGGAGCAGGGCGAGCGCGCGGGGCGGCGGGTACAGTTCAAACTGCTTCCCAAGCAAGGTCTGTGCTTTAGCGGAATCCGCTTCAGTCATTGCCTGCTGCCCTCGGAGTTCATGAGTGGCGACTTTCTCGACTATTTCTCGCTCGATGCCCGCCGCGTTTTGTTTTATGTCGCGGACGTCTCCGGCCACGGCGTGGCCTCAGCCTTTGTGACCGTGTATCTGAAGCGCTTTCTGAGCGCCGCGTTGGAAGCGGCGCATGCCGGCCGCGACGGCACCGTCAACGATCCGGCCTTGCTGCTGGCCCAGCTCAACCACGAGCTGCTGCGCGAAGGCATTGGCAAGCACATCGCCTTGTTCGTGGGCGTGCTGGACACGACCAGCGGCGAGTTGCTGTGTGCCAACGCCGGCGCCTATCCCTATCCGCTGCTGCATGATGCCGACGGCGCCCGCTTTCTGGATCAACCCAGCACGCCGGTCGGGCTGCTGGAGGACGCCGAGTACCACAACCAGCGGCTGAGGTTGGTGGCGCCGTTTCGACTGCTGCTGGCCTCCGACGGCGTCCTCGAGGTAATGCCCGAGAGCAATGGCGCTGATCGGCTAGAGCATCTGCGCAACACGCTGCCGCTGAATGCCGAAAGTGCGGAGACGGTGGCGCTGGCATTGGGTTGTCGCCGCTTGGCGCAAGCACCGGATGACATGGCCCTACTGCTGCTCTCCGGCGACCAACCCACATGAGCAATGAGCAAGTTAGTTTCGGGGTGCGCCATGCGGTCGGCTGCCTGCGCCTGGAAGGTGAGTTGCGCCACCCGCTCGCCGAGGCCTTCGATGACTTCAGCGCCAGCCTGTTCGACGACGAATTGCGTCCGCTGCGCCAGTTAGTGCTGGACCTTGGTCAAGCCACCTTCATGGACAGCACCGTGATCGGCCTGCTGGTGGCGCTCGCACGCGAATGCCGATCTCACCGCTTGCCGCCACCCACGCTCATCTGCAGTCATCCCGAGTTGTTGGCGATGCTGCAGGCCATGCGTTTGCAGCACGTATTCCTCCTGACTGCGCCCTCCGCAGACAACAGTGACGCGCTCACCTGCCCTCCCCCAGATACGGCAGACCGGCAGTCCGATGAATTGCGACAGACGCACCTGATCCTAAAGGCGCACCAAGCCCTGATCGCGGCTGATGAGTCCAATCGCGAAACCTTTGCTTCGGTAGTGGAGCTGTTGCAAGGCGAGGTGGCGCGGCTGCAGCGAGAACAATAACTGCAATGCTGATCCAGCTAGGGTTTGTTGACCTTGCCTGCGGCAGCAGCACCCAACGGCTCGGCTTTGCTCACCATCACCACTTGGTCGCTCTTGCCGCAGTCCATGTCGCCCTGACATTCGGCGGCCAGCACGTTCTCGACCGAGTAGCTAAGCTTGAGTCGTTGACCGATCAGCGCGGTGTCTTCGCACAGCTCGAACGCCGCCATCTCGTTGAAGCTCTCGCCCGCAGCGGTCTCAAGGCTTAGATAGCAGGCCATGTCGCCAGGCTCCGCGCTGCGCAGAATGCCTTCGGTCTGCTTGGTTTCGCCGTTGATGGTGATGGTAGTGGCATCCGCAGCATTTGCCATGTTGCCGCTTGCGAGTGCCAGCGCCATTGATAGCGGCAGCAGCAAAGGGGTGCAGTGCAGGTCTCGGGGCATGACTTACTCCTGATCGATGGATGGCAGCAGAACAGCGGCGACACACGCCTGCCAAGTAGAACAGCTTCTGGTCCATTTGCGGACGGCCGCGAGAGTGCGTCATGGGAAGAGCCTTACGCGGTGCGTTACGGCTTCCACCATCTGAAAGCGGCTTGTTCCAAACAATCTTCGGGCCGGTGGTGACCCGCCGAGCAGATTCCGTCGCGAGGAAGCTGGCGGGCCGAGGGCCGCCCTACATGTTTCGGTCAAGTGGACCATTAAGCTGGGGCACGTCTTGACCCGCCGACTGGACACCGTGGCGGTAAAAATGGCGAGCCGAGGCCCGCCCTACGACCGCCTTCGTCATTAGATTCCCACGCCATGACGACTTGTGATCTCAGGTTGTTGACAGGTAGGAGGACAAGTAAGAGTATTTTTCTTACGTTTTATCTGGAGCCAAGACATGGCCGTGACGCTTACCGAAAAAGGACAGATCACCATTCCTCTTGCGGTGCGAAAACGGCTGGGGCTCAAGGCCGGCATGCGCTTGGTGTTCGACGAGACCGTCCCGTACTTAAAGGCCACGCGCGAAGTGGACCTCGCGCAAATGCGCACGGCCATGGGATGTTTGCGCGAGCAAGGCACAGTAGAGGCACAGCGACTGGATAGCGAGGCGATGATCGAACTATTGCGCGGACCCATCGAAAGATGACTACCGCCGTTGACACCTCGGTGATTCTGGCGATTTTCAAGCAAGAACCCAGCGCCGAGGCATGGCTACTGCGGCTAGCTACGGCAGCGCAGAACGGACCCTTGGTGATTTCGGAGGTCGTCTACGCCGAGCTAGCCGCGTTCTTCGTCCACGCCCACGACCTCGACCAACAACTGGAAAACCTTGCCATCGAGCTGCTGTCCTCCTCCAAGCGGACCCTGTTCGAAGCAGGGCGGATTTTCTCGACCTACCGACGAGCCGGCGGCGCCCGCACGACCATGGTTCCCGACTTTCTGATCGGAGCACACGCACTCACCCAAGCCAATCAGCTGGCCAGCAACGATCGAGGCTATCTGCGGAAGCACTTTGGTGGCCTGGTGTTGATCTCAATCGACAGCACGCTCTAGGTTCCTAGGATGCGCCGTTCCCAATTCAACAGTGCCCCCTGACTTGCCTTGGCAATCCTGCGCACAGCATCGCTAGCAACCACCGGAAGCTCCCGAGCATAAAAAACCCCGAGAGCGTTTCCGCTCTCGGGGTCGTGTGCTGCACTAACTTGAGTCTTAGAACTTAAATCCGACGCGTGCGTAGTAGAAGCCGCCGGTGAAGCCGTAGGGTGTGTGGACCGGGTATTCCGCACCCGCCACCAAACGGCCCCAGGGGTTGTCGTCTGGCACTTTGTCGAACACGTTCTGCGCGCCTACGCGGAAGTACAGGCCGGAGTCGAACTCCCAGCCGGTCTCCAGATCCACGGTGACGGCGGAGTCGCCGTCGATCGGCAGGCCGCCATCTTCGGCTCGCACGACATCGCTGTCGAGGTGGTCTTCGTAGAACGAGCCGTAGTAGTTCAGGCGTCCCAGCATGTGCCAGCCGCCGCGCTGGTGGTTGACCGAGAAGTAGCCCTTGGTGCTGGGCAGTGACTCTTCCAGCTTCTTGACTCGCGCTTCGGTGATGATGCCGGGAGTGAAGTTGTCGACTTCGGTGTCGTTCCAGTTGAACGCGACAGCATAAGTCGTATCACCGCCAAAGTGATCGGTGCCGACGCTGGCGACGATGTCCAAGCCCTGAGTCGTGGTGTCGAAATCGTTGACGAAGAAGCCCACGCGGCTCAGCGTCGCCGCCTGCGGATTGCCCGCCGCGACCAATGCGGCGCGATCCGCGGCGCTCAAGGTGAAGTCGGTGCTGCGTGCGATGCGGTCTTGCACTTCGATGTGGTAGTAGTCGGAAGTGACTTCCCAGGCGCCGCTGGTCCAGACCAGTCCAATCGAGGCGTTCTCCGATTCCTCTGGTGTCAGCGGCTCGGCACCGTAGAAGGCAGCGATGGGGTTGGTGGGTGGCAGGGTGGCGGTGTCGCGCAACTGGCCGTCGATAAAGGCCGTGGTCACCTGGCTGACGTTCGACTGACCCGGGGTCGGTGCGCGGAAGCCGGTGCTGAGGGCACCGCGTAGGGCAAAGTTTTCGTTGAAATCGTAGCGGCTGGTGAGCTTCCAGTTGGTGGTGCCGCCGAAGTCGTCGTAGTCCTCGTAGCGCACCGCACCTGCGACCAGCCATTGATCGGTCACTTGCGCCTCGGCGTCGAAGTAGACCGCCCAGTTGTCGCGATCAAATTCACCAGCGGTCACCGCGTTGAAGCCGGGGAAGCCGTTGGAGCCGATGCTGAAGCCCTGACTGGTCAGCGGTCCGATCGCGGTCGAGCCCGTGTCGCCAGCGCTGATCTCGAAGCTCTCGTTGCGGATTTCCGCGCCCGCGGCGAGGTTGAAGATGCCAACGCCCTTGCTGATGTCGAAGTTGACGTTACGCTCAACTTGCTCATTGCCGCCCGGCCTGAAGATCAGGCCCGCCGGCTGGTTGGCCCCCAGCGATGCGTTGACCGTGTTGGTCATGACGAAATCGATCTCGTTGCGCCCGTAGGACACACTGAGATCCCAAAATATGCCATTTGCCAAGGTGCCCTTGAGCCCGCCGGTCAGCGCGGAATCCTTCATCGTGCCGCCAAAGCGTGGCGTGAAGCCGCCGGTGAACACGTCGAGAAACGTGAAGCAATCGCCTGGCAGCGCGGCCACTTGCGCACTGACCGTGCTGTAAGGAATCAGATTGCCGGCGGCATTACGCAGCGCAATGCTCGGGCAGGCGCGGCCGCTGGGCGAACCCACCAGCAGCGTCGCGCCGTCATCATTGGAGTACACGCCACCGCGCGTGGTCGGGTTGCGGTAATAGAAGCCGCCGTCGGTTTCGCGTTCGGCAACGTTGCCAAACAGATAGAACTCGATGGTGTCGCCGGCCCAGCCGATGTTGGCGACTATTTTGGTGTCGTCCTTGACCTCCGGCGTGCCCCAGATCTGCGCCGGATTGGGCACGTTGGGGTAGCCGGCTGCCGCCACAGCGGCGGCGTCGTCGCGCTGCACGCTGCGCGAGGTTGGATCCGCCTCGCGGTACTCGGCGGTGAAGGTGGCGAACCCTTCGGACCCTAGCGGCAGGCCGATCTGGCCATCAATCTGCTTGGTGAAGCCATCGCCTTCGTAGTGTTGGCCGCCGAAAATTTCGACCTGGCCGCCCTCAGTCAAGCGCTTGAGGCCGAAGTTGATGACGCCGGCGATCGCATCCGAGCCGTACTGCGCCGCAGCGCCGTCGCGCAGCACTTCGACCTGCTCCAGCGCCAGCGACGGGAATACCGACAGGTCCACGCCTTGCGAGCCATCCGACAAGCCGTGGCCGAGGAAGGTGATGACGGCGGAACGGTGGCGACGCTTGCCGTTGACGAGGATGAGCGTGTTGTCTGGCGGCAGGCCGCGCAAATTGGCCGGTCGCACCAAGGTGGCCGCGTCATCAATGGGAATGGTGCTGACGTTGAACGAAGGCACCAGCACGCGCAACTGGTCGAGCACGTCGGTCGACCCCAAGTTGTGCAGTTCATCACCGCTAATGATGTCGATGGGAACGGCCGAGTCGGTGGCCGAGCGCGCCTTGCTGCGCGTACCCAGCACTGAGATCGTGTCCAGCGAGGTGGCTTCGTCCGTCGAGGTCTGTTGCGCCAGCGCCGGGGCGCTCATAGCCAGAACCACGACGCCACTGATGGCCAGCCGCACACCGGCGGCCAGTGGATTTACTGTAAGTGCGCGACGCAATCGATTCATGGAAACCTACCCCCAAAAATTAGATCAAAGAAAGTCAGGACAGATGCCTATCGCTGCCAACGGATGCTCTTGCCGCTCCCACGGCATTCGGCCCCAACCTCGGGCCGTGCACAGCATCGTCACAGACCATGAAGCGGACGGCAATACTTGACGCGTGCCAATTGGCACGAAACACCGGATTATTTGCGCGAGGAGCCGCCCCTCAACTTGCCGCCGCGCTTGTCGTGTGATCGACAAGCACGCGAAAGTAGGGGCACTTGCCCGGCGAAGCGACTAAAGAACGGCACCCATGGCCATCGAATTCACCACAGTTTCGCTGCCACATCAGGTCG
>JANNWF010000051.1:0-5461 GCA_031408455.1 Pseudoxanthomonas sp.
GAAGGCCAATGACATCCTGCAAAAGGTCATCCGCGCCAACAGACGCTTAAGCTCCAAGAAAAACGAAGCACTACACTAACGACTCCCCGCCCCTAACCGATCAATCACCGCCTTCAACGGCGCCGGCAACGGGGCGCTCAAAAGATACGGCTCGGCGCCATCTTTCAGCGCGAACTTGAGTGAGGCAGCGTGCAGAAACAGGCGCTGCAAGCCGACCGATTTCAATGCCTGATTGGCGGCTTTGTCGCCGTATTTTTCGTCACCCGCGACCGGGTGGCCGATATGCGCGCCGTGTACACGAATCTGGTGGGTGCGGCCGGTGTCGATCTTGATTTCGGCGTAGGTATGCGCAGCAAAGCGCTCGATCTGTTTGAAATGGCTGAGCGAAGCCTTGCCCGAGGGCAGCACTCGCACCATGCGTTCGCCGCCTTGCAGGACGAATTTTTCCAGTGGTGCGTCGACGTGGATCAGCGGTTTTCCCATCTGCCCGACCAGCAGGGCGAGATAGCGCTTCTCCAGCTTGCCGGCGCGAATCAAGGCTTGCAGTTCGGTCAAGGCTGAGCGCTTTTTCGCCAGCACCAATATTCCGGACGTGTCGCGATCCAGCCGATGGACCAACTCCAAACTGTCCTTCGGGCGCAGCGCGCGCATTAATTCAATCGCGCCAAAACCAATTCCGCTACCACCATGACTGGCAATGCCGCTGGGTTTGTCGAGCACCAGCAAGGCTCGATCTTCAAACACGATGCTGGCTTCAATCTGCGCCAACAGCGCCGGATGCGGGCTGCCATGATCGGCGGGCGCGTCGAGTCGAACGGGAGGCAGCCGAACTTGGTCGTTTTCTTCCAAACGTCGATCCGGCTTGACTCGCTTGCCATTGATGCGCACCTGTCCGGTGCGCAACAGACGATAAATCAAGGAACGCGGCGCGCCCTTGAACTGGCCAAGCAGAAAGTTATCCAGCCGTTGGCCGGCGCGTTCGCCGTCGATAGTGACGGTGCGGACGCCCTGAGAAATTGCCGTGGAAGTCGCGGTGCTGCCTTTGATTGCCGCCATGCTTTCCTGCTTGCTACACTCCGCGGGCGATCAACGTCCCAATTTTGTTGTTCGCTCAAAAGCTTAGGACGCACACCGCAACTAACAGGCGCACTTTGACAGCGCGCGGTTCGGGTTCGGGAGAGTCTCCCTGATCCAGCGGTGGCAGCGATTTCCGGGTGCCATCCGACTTTATAAGTCGGTGACTTATCCGTGGATTCGAGAGCGTCTTGCACGATTGAGCGGGCGACGGGAACTTCACACTCCGGCCATCCGGCGAGCTTTCCCATGGTCTCCATGGTAACCGCTGATGTTCGATGTGTGCGGTCAGATGTTTTCGCACGGAGACCTTTGAATTCTGGTTCCGGCATGGAGGCCGAGACTGCGCAGCTGCGCTTTCCGGTTCAACAACAATTGTTCGACAACAATGAGCGCTCCCGCGGCGATAACGTCGGTGGTGTTGCAGCGCTGAGGTTTCTTGCACGGCAGTAAGCGAGCGCAATGCGCCGCAAGCGGCCGGCAGAATCCAAAGAGGCGTACACCCAGACGTTCCTTGCGGTTGAGCGCGTGAGGAATTGGCAAACATGAAGAGAATGCTCATCAATGCAACTCAGCAGGAAGAGTTGCGCGTCGCCATCGTTGATGGCCAAACGCTGTATGACATCGATATCGAACAACCGTCCAAAGAGCAAAAGAAAGGCAACATTTACAAAGGTCGCATCACCCGTATCGAGCCTTCGCTGGAAGCAGCGTTTGTCGAATACGGTGGCGAGCGCCATGGCTTTTTGCCGCTGAAAGAAATCTCGCGCGATTACTTTGTCGAGGGCGTCAATCCTGATAAAGCTTCGATGAAAGAACTCCTGCGCGAAGGCCAGGAAGTTGTCATCCAGGTCGACAAAGAAGAGCGTGGCAACAAGGGCGCTGCACTGACCACGTTTATCTCGTTGGCCGGTCGCTACATGGTGTTGATGCCCAACAGCCCGCGCGCTGGCGGCGTCTCCCGCCGCATTGAAGGCGACGATCGCGCGGCGCTGAAAGAGGCGATGGACAAGCTGGCCATCCCTGACGACATGGGCGTCATTATCCGAACCGCCGGCATGGGTCGTGATGCCGAAGAGCTGCAATGGGACCTAGATTATCTGCTGCAGGTGTGGCGCGCGATTACCGATGCGGCGCTGACTAAACCTTCGCCGTTTCTGATCTACCAGGAATCGCGCCTGATCATTCGCGCACTGCGTGATTACCTACGCAATGACGTCGGCGAGATTCTGATCGACAGCGACGAGGTGTATGAAGACGCGCGCGCCTTCGTTGAGCAGGTGATGCCGCACAACCTGCGCAAGCTGAAGCGTTACACCGAGACCACGCCGCTGTTTTCGCGCTTCCAGATTGAAAGTCAGATCGAAAACGCCTACGCCCGCGAACTGCGCTTGCCGTCGGGCGGCGCCATCGTGATGGATCAGACCGAGGCGCTGACTGCGGTCGACGTCAACTCGGCGCGCGCGACCAAGGGCAGCGACATCGAGGAAACCGCTTACAACACCAATCTCGAAGCCGCTGATGAAGTGGCGCGCCAGTTGCGCTTGCGCGATCTGGGTGGCTTGGTGGTCATCGACTTCATCGATATGTCGTCGACCAAGCATCAGCGCGATGTCGAGAACCGGTTGCAGAACGCGCTGAAACAGGACCGTGCGCGGGTGCAGATTGGCCGCATCTCGCGGTTTGGTTTGCTGGAGATGTCGCGGCAACGCCTGCGCCCCAGCTTGGGTGAATCCAGCCAGATTATTTGTCCGCGCTGCGACGGCCACGGCCGCATGCGTAGCGTCGAGTCGCTGTCGCTATCGATCTTGCGGCTGATCGAAGAGCAGGCGATGAAAGACGGCACCGGCCAAGTGTTGGTGCAAGCACCCGGCGAAATTGCCAATTTCTTGCTCAATGAGAAACGCTTGGCGCTGCGCGAGATCGAACAACGCCACGATGTGCCATTGATCGTGGTGGCCGATCCGCAGTTGGAAACGCCGCATTTCAATGTCATGCGCATGCGAGAAAACGAGATCGGAGAAGAGGCCGCAAGGCCGAGTTATCACCGCATCAGCCCACGCAAGCAGGAAGTGCATGCGCTGACCAAGGCGCAATTGAACGTGCCGCCGCCGCCCGCCGTCACCAATGTGCGCCCGGCGACACCGGCGCCTTTGCGCGAGCCAATCGAAGCGGTAGAGACCGTCGCGATGACGCTGCCGGCGATATTGGTCGCGCCACCGAAAAAGAGTTTTTGGTCGCAGGTGATGGGCTGGTTTGGCAGCACTGATGTTCAGCCAACCGCACCGGCACCGGTGACTGATCACGGACAGCGGCGGCCAACAACGGGCGAGCGACCACATGCCGCGACCGGCCCCAAGCGCAACGAGCGTAACGACCGCAGCGGGCGCGGTCGTGGGCGCGACGAACAGGCGGAGCGTAACAAGCAGGTCAGGCCGCAGCCCACACCCACACCCGCGAAAGCGGCCGAGGAGGCCGTGAACAAGCCGGCAGCGGATCGCCAAGCCGCAGCAAAGCCAGTCCGCAATGAACGGCCGGCGGCAGATCGGCCGGTTGCCGATCGCGCGCCAGTTGAGCGGGCTGCTGCTGACAAGACCAACGCCGACAAGTCGAGCAATGCGCAAGCAGGCGGTGATCGCGCGGGTGGTCGTCAGGAAGGTCAGCGGGGTGGTGGAGGTCGCGGCCGGGAGCCCCGTCGTGATGGGCAAATGGCTGCCACCGCCGCTGTCGAAATACCTGCCAAGCAGGTACCGGCGAGCGAGCCCTTGACTGCCGAGCAAATCGCTGCAGCCGCCGCATTGCTGGCAAGCGGCGTAACAGAGGCTACGGCGGCCACGGATTCGGCCGCAGACGCGACCGGAGACGGCGGTGCGCGTCGCCGGCGCGGTCGGCGGGGCGGCCGGCGACGTCGCCGACAACAGGATGCCACTGGCGTTTCAACGCTGGACGCGGGTTTGGGCGACCAGAGTCAACTCGAGTTTGATGGCGAGCAGGACGACGAAGACCACGATGAGCAAATCGGCGCAGCTGCGGCTAACGTCGCGCCAGTGCCGGCTGCCGTTCGGGTGGAATCAACCGAGGTAGTCTTGGCTGAGCCAGCGGTCGACACCGAGGCACCCGCAGAAGCGAGCGTTAGCGTTTCCCGCTTGCCACCTGCGACCGCCGGGTTCTTCCCCTCTCCTGCGCCGACATCAGCGGCCACCACTGCGCCAGCGTCGTCAAAACCGATGCCGACACCAACGCTGGCTCCTGCACCAGCGCCTGAGCCTGGTCCGATGACAGCGCCACCGGTGCTGATCGCAGCGGCAGTCGCGGCTGAGGTGGCGGCTGATGTCGTCGAGTCCAGCCCGCAAACAACGATTGCGGAGTTCCAGCCTTCGGCGCCGTTGGAGGCAGCGGTGAATGCGATGGTTAGCACGGCCGCAATCGCTGTGGAGACCATGCCAACGATGGCGGTCGAAGAAGCTGAGGCTGAGGCGCAGACCGAACCAGTTGCCGTGGCGGCTGAAACGGCGGTTGAGGTTGAGCTTGCTCATGTCGGAGTCACACCGAGCGTTGCGGTCACACCGACGGTCAAAGTCACGGTGCCCGCCGCAGCGGTTGTCATAGACGAGGCGCCGGTTGCACCACTCGCAGCAGTCGAGCGGGTGACGGCCGTGATCGATTCACCGACCGAGGAGATTGAAACGGCCCCCGCGTTGGCAGAAATGCCGGCCGTCGCCGAAGCCATCACCATCGCTGGCGCAGCCAATGCGTACTTCAGGCCAGTTGCCACAGTCGCGCCAGTACCGGCAACAGTGCCACCGGTGGCGATTGTTGATGGCAACGATATCGAGTCGGCTAGGTCATCGGCCGAGCCCATCGAACTCGCAACCGCGACCGCAACGCCCGAGTCCGGACGACCGATAGTGAGCGCGACTGGCGGCCTGTTTCAGCAAATCGTCGCTGATGTGGCCAAGCAAAAGAGCGCGAATACGCCGCCTAGCGTTTAGTAGCGATCACGATCGCGTGGCAGACACGCTTGCTTCCGGTGGGAGCAAGCGAAGATTTGGCTCAATGGCACTTCCTTTAGACCACTCAACACGTTTCGTCATTCCCGCGAAGGCGGGAATCCAGAGAATTGGCGACTCGGGTCGTTCGTCGAAAAGCACTGGATCCCCGCCTTCGCAGGGATGCCGAGCGCTGAGGGAACTGCCGTTGGAGATCAAGCACAGAGTCGAAACTACCGGCGAGCATGACTTCGCCCCCCAGGTTCCGCAGCTATTCGCCTAAGCCCTTGATATTGCTGTCCTCGAACAGCGAAAAATGACACTACAGGGTGGATTTGGCGGGTGCTGGGAGCTTGAGTGCCTCGAACAGTTCGAGTTGGTCCTGGGTGGTCTTGCCG
>JANNWF010000052.1:0-3225 GCA_031408455.1 Pseudoxanthomonas sp.
CCGATTTTGATCAGTGTGACGAAAGGATTTTTCAATTGGTGTTCAATTTTGGGCTGAACTCAAAAAATGACTGGACGGCGGCACCACTTGCACCAAGAGACATTTGGACACGATCGCCAGCGCCTACCTAATCGATTGTGGCTCAAGTATTTCGACGTTTTACGCACCAAATCCTATACCGGACATGGCCTGCCAAGCAGTTCACGTTACTGGTATTGATGCTCCAACTATCCACTAGTGGGATCGAGCCACATTACGCGGCGCAACATGCGCTGCGCCGCATGAGTCAGCTTATGTGCAGGTTTCTCGGACGCCGGCAATGCCGCGCGAACGACTGGGCTGGGGCCGGCGTCGGAGAAGCGCCAAGGCACGAAGTCGCGGGACGTAGGGCACTGCAGTGCAGCGGGCGCTATGGCGATTGATGCCGAGCGATGCGGCTTGATGTGAGGTTCAGGCCTTGATGCCAGGGTCGGGAGCCATGGGTTGACCGTCGGCCTGTCGGTCGAAGCCGGTCGAATTGTGGTTCGATGCGGTTGTTTGGCCGGTGCTGCGGATCACACGCACAAGCTTCTCCGATGCCGGCAATCTGCTGCCAGTCGATGATCTCGATGTTGCATGGCATGCCGATCATGATGGATCGCTCCGCGTTGGCGGCGGCCGGATGGGTGGCGAGGCACGATGTCGTGGCGTCGTGCCTCGCGCGAAGAACTCGATGACGACCATGCGCGCGCCACAGCATGGGCATGGTGTCGGCCAGTCGCGCGGCGCATCGGCACCTGTCGTGGCGGCCGCTTCGGCCGGCATCTCCGGTTTCGGCACGGAGAGAAGTTCGCGCGCGCGTTCGAGCGCCTTGCACCGGTTCGCGTTGGCGAGGAGGCCGTAGTGGCGGATGCGCTGCAGGCCTTTCGGCAGCACGTGGATGAGGAAGCGGCGGATGAACTCGACCGCGCTGAGCTGCATAGTCTTCCAGCGCTGCGCGCCTTCGACTCGATAGTCCTTCCAGCGGAACGCGACGTGGCCGTCGCCGGCTGCAACTAGACGCCGGTTCGAGATGGCGACGCGATGCGTATAGCGCGACAGATAGCGCAAGACCTGTTCAGGGCCTGCGAACGGCGCCTTGCAATAGACGATCCAGTGTGAGCGATGCAGCGGGCCGAGGAACCGCTTGAACGTGTTCGGATCAGCGAGACCGGCATGCGTGTTGAAGAACTGCAGGCGGCCAGCGGCGTGTGCCTCTTTCAACATCGCGAGCACTTTGCCACGGAACATGCGTGCCAGCACGTGGACATGCACGAGGAAGTTTCCGCGTGAGGCGATCCATATATCTCCATCGGGCGAGAGGCCGCCGCCCGGCACGATCATGTGCACATGGGGATGATGCGTCATCGCGCTGCCCCACGTGTGCAACACGGACGTGATGCCGATCCTGGCGCCAAGCCGCTTCGGATCGGCCGCAATCTGCAATGTCGTCTCGGCTGAGGCCTTCATGAGAATGTCGTAGACGACGCGCTTGTTCTGGTAGGCGATGTCGCGCAGTTCGCTCGGCAGCGTGTAAACGACATGGAAGTACGTCACCGGCAGCAACTCGCCCTCGCGATCCGCAAGCCATTCTCGCGCGACTGATCCTTGGCATTTTGGGCAGTGGCGATTGCGACAGCTACAATAGGCGATGCGGGTGTGACCGCAGGCGCTGCTTTCGCAACGCACGACATGCCCGCCGAGCGCGGCCGTGCGGCAGCGCTCGATCGCACTCATCACCTTCAGCTGGTCGAGGCTCACGCGACCACGATTGGCGTCACGCCACGCGGGGCCGTGGTCGCGGAAGATGTCCGCGACCTCTATGGGCCGGCGCACGGGCGACGGTCACCCCGCCTTGTCGTCGGGTTTGCGTTTGCCGCGTCGCCGCTTTGCCGGGCGTGGCAGCGATAGACGATCGAGTGGACTTTCGACTGCTGTGATCAGGCCGGTTGCAACGCGCGTGTAGCGCGCGGTGGTCTCCAACTTCTCGTGTCCGAGCAACGCCTGGATCGTTCTGATATCGATGCCGCGATCGAATAGGTGGGTCGCAAAGGAGTGCCGCAGCGCGTGCAGCGTCACCTTCTTTGCGATACCGGCGGCCGCGAGCGCCTGCTGGAATAGACGTGTGACCTGCCGAGGCGTCAGATGCGTCTTGTCGCCACGACCAGGAAACAGCCAGAGTTCTGGACGCGGAATGCCATCGTCGTTGTGACGGCTCCGCACCGTCCACCACTCGCGCAAGAGCGCCAGCAGGTCCGGTGAAAGCATCACGTTCCGGTCCTTGCCACCCTTGCCCTGCTCGACGCGGATGATCTCGAGCGACGTATCGATGTGCTTGACCTTCAGCTTGACCGCCTCACTAACGCGCAAGCCCGTGCCATACCCGATCGACAGCAGCACGCGGGCCTGCAGGTTGTCGGCGACCGCAAGCAGACGTCTGGCTTCGTCGGCGCTGAGACACTGCGGCAGCCTTACCGGCTCCTTGATGTGGTGGATCTCGTTGGCGAGATCGAGCCGCCGCATGGTGACGCGAAACAGAAAGCGCAGCCCGGTCATCGTCCGGTTGCGCGTCTGGATCGAGGTCCCTGACTCTGTCAGGTGCAGCTGGAACAGCCGCACCTCGTCGACGGTCGACGTGTCGGGCGAGCGCTTCAGCCAGGCTGCAAAGCGCTTGCAGGCGCGAATGTGCCCGATCTGCGTGCCCTTCGAGAGGTGACGCGAAACCATGTCCTCAATCATACGCTGGCGCAGCGGCGAGGCAGTGTTAGGCTTGGTCGGTCCAGGCTTGGTCATGGGGAGTTCCAGTTCTTGAGTGAGGTTGACGAGACCTCGATCCTCAAGCTGGGGCTCCCCGCCCGTTACGCCTGTTCTCTCAACTGGTTACCGTGTCGACTGGGCGCCGCCCTATCGGCTCCTGCATCCCGCGCAGCGGGCTGTTGCGCAGCAACTTCGTGCGTTGGCCCTCTTCGACGTTTGCAGATCCCGACGGCCACGGTCGGTTTCGAGCCTATCGCGTCGGCGTTCCTCAAGTGTTCATTGACCGGTCGCTTCCGGGTTTAGAGGATGAGTGCCAGCAACGATCGCCAAACGATGTCGTGACCCGAAGGCGAAGTGTCGCCATCGAAAACCTTGCAGGCTCTTGGTGTCCGCTTTCGCATTAGTTGCGAGCCTTGCTATGTGAGTTCCAGGCACGTCTCGATCTGACGG
>JANNWF010000053.1:0-2120 GCA_031408455.1 Pseudoxanthomonas sp.
GCGCAGCAAGCCGCCACTGGCCGTAGCCAACCACATGCGGCCGTCGCTTGCGCGCAAGAAATGGGTGATGCCACCGGCCGGCAGCGCCGCGCCGGGTTCGCTCGCCGCGCGGTGCACGTGCCGTTCGCGCATGCCATCACGACTGAGCCAATGCAGACCATCGCTGGAGCAGACCAGCAAGGTTTGTGGATCGAATTCGGCGAAGTGGCTTACCCAGGATGCAATCGGATAGTGCGCCAGTTGGCGCATATCACTGCGTTGCAAAACGAACACACCGCGATCATAGGTACCGGCGATCAGCCGATTCTGATCCAGCCAAATGCGGGTGACCTGCAAGTCGGCGAGCGGCCGCGGCAGCGCCGGTATGCGCGTGCCGCCGCCGATGCTGTCGACGACCACTGTGCCGGTCAGCACACCGAGCCAAAGATCCGAACCCTCGCTCGCCAGCGCGCTGACACCGAGGCGAGTGGTGGCGGGAAAATCTTGCAACCGGCCACTGTCAGGTTCAAATCGGTAAAGGCCGTTGCGGCCACCCACCCAGAATGCATCCGGCCCGGCGGCGAGTAACGAATAGATCACCGGATCGCGCAGACCCGCCGTGGCCGCGCTATCGGGCGTGAAACTGGTGAAGCGATTGCCGCGCGAATTGAGCACGCTGACGCCGCCAGTATAGGTGCCGGCCAACAGACTGCCATCGCTGGTTTCGAGCAAGCTGGTGACCCGGCCTGGCCCCAGTGAACGCGCGTCGTGGCGGTAGTGCGCAAAGCGCAGAAACTGCGGATTACCTGCATTCGGCTCGGGCATCAGATTCAGGCCCTCACGCGTGCCAATCCATAAACGGCCTTCACGGTCTTGCAAGAGCGAGCGCACGATGTCGCTGTTGAGCGAGGCGGAATCGTCGGCCCGATGACGAAACACACGCACTGAATTGGCAGTGACGTCGTAGCGAAACAGGCCTGCGGACACTGCACCGATCCACAACACGCCGTCGCCATCGCGCAGCAGGGCGTCGATGCGGAAGGACTTTAGCGGTGCCGCTTCCGGTAAGTTTTCAAACGGCCAATCGACGATGCCGCTGGCCGGATCAAGGCGCGACAAGCCGGCCAAGCTACCTAGCCAAATGCGACCCTGTGCATCGCTGTGAACGCTCTCAAAGCGTGTATCAGGAGGTGAATTGGCGGCGGAAAATTTCCAAGCTATGCGCCTGCCGCTGACCGGATCGTAGCGGCTTAGTCCTGCATAACCCGCGACCCACAACAGCCCGTCGCGATCCACATGCAGGCCGCGCACCGCTGCCTGGGCGCCAGCTTCACCCTCGATAGGCACCGACTCAAAGCGATCGCGCTGCTCGATATAGCGACTTAAGCCCCCACTGCTGCCCACCCAAAGTACGCCGTCGTGATCGATGGCCAGCGCCTGCAACAAGTCGCTCGGCAGCGAGTCTGCTTGCTCGGGATGATGCTGATAGACGCGGAACTCATGGCCATCAAACCGGTTGAGGCCATCCTGGGTGGCGATCCAGATAAAGCCGCGGCGATCCTGCACCATCGCCCACGCACTGGCCTGCGACAGCCCTTGCTCGGTGCTGATGCGCCGAAAGCGGGTCAGCGATGGCGTGTACTCGACCGCAGCGGCGTCGACCACCGCCGCCAGCCAGAACAGTGCAGCGATCAGCCAACAACGCATCCCGCATCCCCCGGTGGCCGCGACCCCGATGGCCGATGGTAGCGGATGCGGCCAGCAGCTAGTGTGACCCGCTAACAGGTACTTGGTGCTGAGCAGCTTTGCGAAGCAAGGAGGCAAATACCAGCTACGGCAGGATGAAGCAGGTCGTCAAGATCACTGCTTTGTCTCCCGATGCGGAAATCAGTACAAGCATCGCGACCAGCATTTTGGTAACCGCCGCCGCCATGCTCCACGCGGGTGAATGCGCATCAATTCCGCATCTTCGTGGGGCCAACCGACATTGGGCGTCTTGACCGGCTAGAATTCCGGCCGCGGTGAGCGCCCGGCCAAGGATGGCCGGGCCGGCGCCAAGCCCCAGGGATGGCTGCTTGCGCCAAACTAGGCTCTGGAGTTTGTTGTTTGCAACAAATCGGCACACGGGCCTATAGCTCAAT
>JANNWF010000054.1:0-1717 GCA_031408455.1 Pseudoxanthomonas sp.
GACTGCGTCCGCGCAGTGTCAGGCGCACGAGACCAAAGTGCCCGTACAGGTGCGAGAGTGGATAGCTCCCGCCCCGGCGTCGCCTGACCTTGTATTTGTGACGCAATCACCGGCGCAACCGCGTTGCGGTGTAACTGTCTAGCGCACGATAGGCCCGACTGACCGTCCCTACTTGGAAGTAGTTCGGCTTGTCGCGTGAGATGGAATTTCGTCCTCGTTGCGAGACAGCTTCTGGAACGTGGGCAAGATTTTGTGGCGGGAGTTGCGGGATGTGAAGCCAACCGCTTAGGGACGGGCCGCTCTGCGCAAGCCGAGAGTGGCGAGTCAACGCCGAGTTGTCCCCCGCCGACTGGAAATTGCGTTTCACTTGTATCGGATGTGCCGATCAGGAGATCACCATGAGCTGCCGTTTTCGCTGGACGTTACTGACCTTGCTCGCCTTCGCCACGCCGCTGGCTTTCGCTGCCGATGAAGTCGAAGGAACCATTGCCTCTAGCAGCTTGAGCCCGCCGCTTGTGGAAGCCCGCCTGACCCACGGCTTCGCTGTGCTGGACAAGGTCGCCGCGCGCAACGGCGAGTATCGCCTCAAGGTGATCCTCGCCGACCGTTCCCTCGCCGACAAACTAAGCGAACCCGCCGACGAGCCGGGCCTCGCGTTTGACACCTGGCTGCGTCAGAACCAGGGCGACAAGAAGAACCCGATGGCATGGGCACGATTGACCATCGATGGAACGATGGCAGCGCCTTCCGTCGACCTCGGCTACGGATTCGGCGCGCTCGGATTGTCGGCTCAGAACTTGCGGCTGACGCTCAGTCAGGCTGACGGAAAGCGCGTCGCAGGGGACTTTGAGGTATTCCATGAGCAAGGCAGCGGCAAGGTACGTTTCGATGTCGCCCTGCTCGCCACTGACGGTATCGATGTCGGCGTGCTGGAACGGCTCGCGCCCTACCCCAAGGCCGCAGGCACCGCAGATGAAGGCGCTCGCTCAACTTACGCCAACTTTGTCCGTGCGCTGCGCGAGGATCGTCCCGCGGATGCCTACGGCCTACTACGCGACGACGTCGACATGGGACCCACTGGTGCCGATTCAGCGGGGCAAAGTCCTTGGCCAGAACAGGTCTACGCCAGCCGCATCGTCTTCGATCCGCTCGAAGGCGGTAGCATCAATTGGGACTACATCACCGCGCGCTTGGCCGCGTGCCGGCAGCGGGAAGATGGGAGTGCACAGCGCGTCCTGGTCACGCTGTGGAAGTATGGTGCGGACAGTGCGTGGGTCATCGCCGCGCAGAGTGAGGAAGGCTACGACATCGAGCCACTCGGCCCGGCACCCGCGAGCTGCGGCGCGCCGACGGCCTGACGGCGGACCCATGGTGCCTGTGCAGCGCGGCGGCATGTCGCCTTACAAGCAGGCACTCGACGGTGCGCAACGCCCTGCATTCTTGATCATGAATGGCGCTACCGATTACGCGATTCCATTGTGGGTCGGCGGAAAGATGGTCGCTCGCACCCGGGCCGCCGCACCAAAAGGCAAACCGGTGTTGTGGAATATCGAGTGGGAAGCCGGCCACAACATTGGCGTTGATTACACCGCGATGGACACCGACCAGATGGCGTTCCAGTTCTGGCAACTCGGGCATCCGGATTTTCAGAGAGGCGTGCGCCAAAGAAAACCGCCGTAGCCCGGCAAATCTAAAGACTCCACCGTGCTAGTCGGCT
>JANNWF010000055.1:0-3984 GCA_031408455.1 Pseudoxanthomonas sp.
CGGGTGTGGATGTTAGTGGCGTGGTCGCGATAACTCGCAAGGGCTCGCGCGAAGGCAGGCTGACACAGCCGCTAATGAGTAGACAGAGAAGGACGAAGACAAGTCTCATGGTGGCGAATACTCCGGCACGGTCTGCCGCCCCAGCACAAAGTCGGGCGGGCTTTCTTCAATGCGCGCCGAAATGCGTCGCAGGTCGGCCATCAGGCCGCGCAGCTCGATTAGGCTGGGCCCGATTTGTGCCAGACCTTGCTGACTGAAGTCGGAGATCGCGCCACGGTTGTCGGCCAGCATGCCTTCAGCGATTTCGCTGAGCCGCTGTAGCGATTGCAGGCTGGCGTCGAGCCGCGTGACCAGGCGCGGCATATCCCGGCTTAGCGCCTTGTCCGCGCGGCTGAGGCTGCCGTCGAGACGCTGCATCACTTTTTCGGCGCCGCCTAGTAGCTCGGCCAACTGCTTGCTGGCGCTGGCGGCTTCGCGCAGCACGGTACGAATGTCGTCTTGGCCCTCGGCTGCCGCACCGCTGATGGCTTCCAAGTGCTGCAGCGTTTGGCTGAGCTTGGCGACGTTTTCTTCGTTGAGCAATCGGTTTACCCGCAGCAAGACTTCGCTGGCAGTGGTGGTGATGTCCTCGCTGCTGAGCATGAGTTGCTGCAAAGCAGAGGGATCGGCAACGATGACAGCTGGCGCTTCCGCCGTCGTTTGCAGCAGTGCTGCCTGTAACGAACCGCCGCTCAACTGAATGAGGGAGACGCCGGTAATGCCGGTGAACGTCAACCTAGCCCGGGTGTCGGTCTTTACCGGCACGCTGGCATCGACGCGCACCAATGCAATTACCTTTGCCGGATTTTGCGGGTCAAGCGATAGTCGCCGCACTTCGCCAATCTGGATGCCGTTGTACTGCACGGATCCGCCCACCGTGAGCCCGCTAACTGACTCATTGAAGACGATGGCGTAGTCGTGCCACTGGCGATCGAGCGTGCTTTTGCCGATCCACAAAGCAAATGCCATGCCCAGCAACAACACCGCCAGCGCAAACGCACCGATCACCACATGATGTGCCCGGGTTTCCAATTCTGATCTCCGTCAGGCCGAATCCTAGGCCCGCTTTGCGCCGCGCGCACGCGGTCCGCGAAAACACTCCTGCACCCATGGATGCGGGAACCGTTCTACCACCTCCACCCGGTCGACGACGATTACCTTGCCGTCGGCTAGCACCGCGACCCGGTCGCAGATCGCGTATAGGCTATCGAGATCGTGGGTCACCAAGAACACAGTCAGATTGAGCGCACGTTTCAGAGTGACCAGCAGGGCATCGAAATGTGCGGCGCCAATCGGATCGAGCCCAGAGGTAGGCTCATCGAGAAACAAGATCTCCGGATCAAGAGCAATCGCGCGCGCCAAGCCTGCGCGCTTGCGCATGCCGCCGGATAGCTGAGCCGGGTACTTGTGCGCCGCACTGTCAGGCAGGCCGACTAGGCGGATCTTGAGCAACACCAAGGGATCGAGAATTGCACGCGGCAGGGCGTATTGCTCCTTCAGCGGCAGGGCCACGTTTTCCGCGACGGTGAGCGAGGAAAACAGTGCGCCATCTTGGAAGAGCAGACCAAAACGGCGCTCGATCAACTGCCGCTCTGCCGCCGGGGCGCGCGAAAGATCGACACCGAGTACCTCGGCCGAACCACCATCCGGTTGGCGCAGGCCAACCACACTGCGCAGCAGCACCGACTTGCCCGCGCCCGAGCCGCCGATCACACCGATCACTTCGCCTCGGTAGACCTCCAAATTGAGCCCGTCATGCACCCGCTGGGCAGCAAACTGGCTACGCAGATTGCGGACACGGATAACCGGTTCGCTGCTGCTCATACGTCCAACTGCATGAAGAAGATCGCAAACAAGGCGTCAAACAGGATCACCAAAAAGATCGACTGCACCACCGAGGAGGTCGTATGCCGACCCACCGACTCCGCACTGCCTTCAACCTTGAAGCCTTCGAGACAACCCACCACGGCGATCAAGAAAGCAAACAGCGGCGCTTTCACCAAGCCTACCCACAGGTGCCGCACTTCGGTCATCTCATACAGCCGCGAAATGAACATGCCAGGAGTGATGTCGAGCGCCAAACTGCCGACGATGGCGCCGCCAATGAGGCCTGAGAGCATGGCAAGAAAAGCGAGCAGCGGCAGCATCACCAGCAGTGCCAACAATCGCGGCAGCACCAACAACTCCATCGGATCGAGACCCAGCGCGCGGATGGCGTCGAGTTCTTCGCGGCTTTTCATCGAGCCGATCTGTGCGGTGAATGCGCTGCCGGAACGTCCGGCCAGCAGGATCGCGGTGAGCAACACCCCGAACTCGCGCAGGAACGAGTACGACACCAGCTCCACGGTGAAGATCGAGGCACCAAAGTCACGCAATACGGTCGCGCCAAGAAAGGCGACCACCGAACCGACCAGGAACGACAACAAGGCGACGATCGGCACCGCGTCAAGCCCACACTGCTCCATATGAAAGACCGTCGAGGTCCAGCGCAGGCGGCGCTTGCCGGTCAAAACCAGGCCAAAGGTAACGATGGTCTGGCCGACGAAACCGAGCAGCTCGCGGGTCTGTAGCCATTGGTTTTCAAGCGCACGACCCATCCGCGCTAGCAGCTCGCGAAACCCATGCGGCGTCGGTGCCGGTGGAGACTCGGCCTCGCTGTGCGCCAGCACCATCGCAAACAATGCCTGCGCTTCTGCCGACAACCCCTGCAGGCTGTTGGCATCAGCCTGCAGCCCCCGCGCTCGCAGCGTCGAGGCGAGTAGCAGCGCACCGCCTGTGTCCAACGAGGTGACGCCGCTCGCCAGCCAGCGTGCCGGCATGGTCTTGAGCTCAGCCAATTCGACGCCGCAGCGCTGTAATTCGGGCAGCGTCCAGTCACCCTTCAGGCGCAGCTCGGTGGCACCGTCAAGCGCGGCTGCGAGTTCGAGGTGACTACCGGAGGTCATCCCCGAAGTGTAGGGCCCGCCGCCGGTCGACAACTACCGGCTGGTGCGCAAGCGGATGTCTTGCCGAATCGCCAATGACCCCAAGATCGGAGTCAGACCAAAGACTCAGACCCGTCACCCACCACGTTTCGACTTCGCACCTTTCAACAACGACTCCGGCTTGCCACCCACAATAATTCGCGCGTTGCGCTGGTAGGTCCAATACGACCAGCCCCAGTTGATCAGCACCACCAATCGATTGCGGAAACCGATCAAGAAGAACACATGCGCGGCCAGCCAGAACCACCAGGCCAACACACCGGAGAATCGCAGGCCGCGCAGGTCAACAATCGCTGCCATGCGTCCGATGGTGGCGAGATTGCCGTAGTCAGCGTAGCGGAACTTTGGCGGGCTTCGCCCAGCCAAGCGCGCCCGCACGCAGCGCGCCACATGCGCGCCCATCTGTTTGGCGGCGGGTGCTACACCGGGAACGGGGCGGCCGTTTTGCACTAGCGTCGCAAGGTCACCGGCGACGAAAATTTCCGGGTGTCCGGCTACGCTCAGATCAGCCTGTACGGGCACCCTGCCCGCGCGATCCAAGGGCACGCCTAGTGCCTTACCCAACGGCGAGGCCGCCACACCGGCGGCCCACAACACGGTGCGAGCAGCCAGGCGCTGTTCGCCCAGACTCACGCCCTCGGCATCGATGGTCGTGATCGCTTTGCCGGTGAGTACGTCGACGCCCAGCCCAACCAACTGCCGACGCGCCGCCTCGGACAACGATTCGGGAAAGCTCGCCAAAATGCGCGACCCCGCTTCGGCCAAGATCACGCGCGCCTGGCTTGGATCAATGCGACGGAATTCGCGACGCAAGGTATGGCGTGCGATTTCGGCCAGCGTGCCGGCCAGTTCCACGCCGGTGGGTCCGCCGCCGACGATGACAAAGGTCAGCCATGCGGCTCGCAGGTCGAGATCAGGTTCGGCCTCGGCGCGCTCAAATGCGGTCAAGATTTGCCGGCGG
>JANNWF010000056.1:0-7380 GCA_031408455.1 Pseudoxanthomonas sp.
TCGGCTGGCCGCGGAAGCCGCTGGCTGGAGGTCTCGCTTCGCGCATCGCTTGCGCGTAGTGCTGGTCGACGGAGGCTGGATTCAATGCGGGCAGCAACACATCGTTGCCGAGGTCAGAAATCAGCAAGTATCCGTTCTGCAAATCTTTCGCCAGCACGCGTGGGGCGTTCAGTCCTGCATGTTGCAGCCGCTCGGCAACGGCGAGCCACGGCCCGAGGTCTTCGCGATCCGGCGGCGCGTCCATCACGATGCGCTCAGGGCTGGCGCCCACGGTTCGCCAATAGCTGCGAAAGCTGGCGTCGCTGGAGGCCGAAACCAGTTCCAGCGCGGGCAGCTTCAGCGCATCGCGGGCAAAACGCAGGCGTAATGCTGCGCGTGCTGGAATCATTGGGCTTCCAACATCGCGGCCACATGCGCGACGCTGCATTCGCGCAGTGCGGTCAAGCTGTAGCCGCCCTCAAGCGTGGACACCACACGGCCTTCGGCGTGACGCTCGGCGACGTGGATCAACTCGCGCGTCAGCCAGGCGAAATCCTCGGTGTTGAAATTGAGCCCGGCCAAGGGGTCCAACCGATGTGCGTCAAAGCCGGCGGAGATCAGCAGAAGTTGCGGCCGAAAATGGTTCAGGGCGGGCAGCAGGACTTCGCGATACACCTGGCGCATGGTCGCGCCATCGCAGCCGGCGGGTAGTGGCGCGTTGACGATGTTGTCGTTGACGCCGCGCTCGTTGCGTTCACCGGTACCCGGATAGATCGCTTGCTGATGCGATGACAGGTACATCACCCGCGAATCGTTCCAGAAAATATCCTGAGTGCCATTGCCATGGTGGACATCAAAATCAACGATGGCGACCCGATCCATACCGTGCACGGCGAGCGCGTGGGCAGCGCCGACAGCGACCGAGTTGAACAGACAAAAACCCATCGCCTCGGCACGAGTGGCGTGATGGCCCGGCGGACGTACCGCGCAGAAGGCGCGTCGCTGCGAGCCGTGCCTAGGAGCCTTGAGAACCTCATCAATCGCGGCGCAGACGGCGCCGGCGCTGTGCAATGCCGCCTTTGCCGAGTGCGCGTTCATCGCCGTGTCGGCATCGATCCGGCGCAAATCGCAAGTGGGAATATCGAGCACGCTGGAAACCAGTGCGGCGGTATGCGCGCGCAGCAGTTGCAGCCGCGTCGCAGCCGGCGCATCAACATCCACGATACCGACCAAGCCAGCCATTTCGATGGCTTCGAGCACCGCACGCAGCCGCGCCGGTGATTCAGGATGGCCTTCGCCAGCGCTGTGCGCGATGCACGAGGTATGCGTATACAGCCGCATCGACTTGCCTCAAGTAGCGCTGCGCGCGCCGCGTCGCTCGTGCTTCCAAAGCACTTCGCTGGCCCCGCCTTCGCGGGCAAGCACACGGGCGATCACGAACAATAGATCCGATAGGCGATTGAGATAACGGATGGCCTCACCGCGCACGCTTTCGAGTTGGGACAGCGTGACCAACTCGCGCTCGGCACGTCGGCAGATCGTTCTCGCCAAGTGGCAATGCGCGGCGGCCACCGTGCCGCCGGGGAGGATAAAATCCTTCAGTGGTGGCAAGTCTTCATTGAAGCCGTCGAGCTGATTCTCGAGACGCTCGATGTCGATATCAAAGATCGCGCTGTGACCGGGAATGCAGAGCTCACCGCCAAGATCAAATAACTGGTGCTGCACCGACACCAAGCACTCGCGTACGGCATCGGGAAGCGCACAAGTCAGCACGATACCAATGGCCGAGTTGGCCTCGTCGACGGTACCGTAGGCGTTGACTCGCGCCGAGTCTTTGGCGACTCGACTGCCGTCGCCCAAGCCGGTCTGGCCGTCATCGCCGGTGCGGGTGTAGATCTTGGTGAGGCGATTGCCCATTGCGAACTGGCTCGGAGATTGATGGCGAAAAAGTGGCTGAGTGCGATCGCGTCTTCTTCAGACTCGTCATCCCGGCGCAAGCCGGGATCCAGCGCTGTTGAAAGCTTGCTCTAGCCGCAACCGCTGGATTCCGGCCTGCGCCGGAATGACGATGCTGGGGCCTTGGCCTTAAGGAAGTATCGTTGCGAATTGCGTGCTTTCGACATGCCGGCCCGACTACAGCTTGCGTTGTACCGCGCTCTCGCGTTTCCCTAACGCGATTTGCCAACTGATGTGCATCACGCTGGCGACACCGACGTAGATCGCCGCGGTGGTGAGATAGGCGGGCAGCCAATCGGTGTAGTTCTTCCACCAACCGGCGAACGTGGGTCCGGTTGCACCTTCGGCAAACCAGTGGCTGCTGAACCAGTAAAAACCACCTTGCGCAAACAAGTGGCAGAGCACCACGGCTAACAACAAGACCGGTGCCAGCGAGGCTAGCCCCAAGCCGTTACTGCGCTTGGCAAGGCGAGCCACGACGTCGCCGCCCATCCACATCGCAAAGTGCGCCGGCAGCAAAAACCAGTAACCCGGCGACACGCAATAGTGGGTCCAGAAATTGACGCCGCTGTTGCTGATCACGAAGTAGTCCGCCGCCACCGCCAATGCCATCAAGCTCGGAAACACCCAGCGCATCTGCTTGGACAAATAAAAGCCAGCGATGAAGAACACCGCCCAGGAAGCATCCGGTAGCGCGCCAAAATGATTGATCCGGGTGGCCGCCATCAACAGTGCCAGCAGCAGGAAGAGGATCGGCGTCTTGAGGCGGGAAGCAGACATGGCGGCGGTGATCGGGCGAGAGACCGCAGAGTTTAACGGATGCCGCTGCGGCTGGCAGAGATTGGGGCAGGTGCCAAGCCGTGGCTCACATCCCGGCGGGTATCATCGCGTGCATGAAAACGCTCCACGAAATACTGATTGTTGGCGGGGGATTGGTGGGCGGCAGCGTGGCTTGTGCCTTGGCGGCGGCCGGTCGCGATGTGGCCTTGATCGAAGCTACCGATCCGCAAACGGCCACGCCGCCAAGTTTTGACGAGCGCAATTTGGCCCTGGCTGCCGCCAGCTTGAGCGCGCTCTCGACCTTGGGCGTGTTGCAGCATCTGCGCACGCCGCCATCACCCGTGCGGCGTATCCACGTCAGCCGGGTCGGCGACTTTGGTGCCTTACGCCTGGATGCCAGCGACTACGGGCGCGACGCATTGGGTGGCGTGGTGATCGCGCGCGAATTAGGCGCCGCGCTGGAGGCCAGGCTGTCGCAATTGCCGACACTGACGCGCTATCGGCCGCTACGGTTCGCTGGACTAAGCGCTGATACTGAGTCGATAGAAATTGAATGTGCGGCGAGCGCAGCATTACCGCCGAAGAGGTTCACTGCGCGTTTGCTGCTGGCCTGCGATGGCAGCGATTCGACCGTGCGTGAGGCGCTTTCCATTCAGACCGACGACCACGATTACCGCCAGAGCCTGATCGTCAGCGCCCTGCAAACCGACCGCCCGCACGCAGGCCTGGCATGGGAACGCTTCACCGCCAGCGGCCCGTTCGCCATGCTGCCGCGGGCCGATGGCAGCTATGGCTGCGTGTGTGGGGTGGCGAGTGACGATGTGGATGCGCTGATGGCGCTGCCCGATCATGCTTGGTTGGCCGAATTGCAGCAGCGCTTTGGTGGTCGCGCCGGGCGCTTTCTAAGGGTTGGCAAGCGCAGCGTCTATCCGATCACGAGCCGCATCGCGCAGGCCTTGGTCGGGCCGCGCGCGCTGTTGCTAGGCAACGCCGCGCAGACTTTGCATCCTATCGGCGCGCAGGGTTTCAACCTAGGCTTGCGCGACGCACTGAGCGTGGCCGAGTTGATTGCTGCTGCCGTTGATCCTGGCGCGTCGGACCTACTCGCCTGCTATCCGGCTCGCCGCGAGCAAGATCGGCAACAAACGATTGCCTTCAGTGATGGTCTGGCGCGGCTGACCAGTAGTGAAAGTCTCCCGCATCACCTGCTGCGCTCGCTCGGATTGTTGGCCTTGGCCAATGCGCCGGGTCTGCGTGCGCCTATGCTGACGGCAGCAATGGGCTATCGAGGCAAGTCGTCGACATTGACATTGGTGGCCAGCGCATGAATGTCCACTCGGCAAATTCGCGCCGCGGTCGCCGCACCGCGCTGGATGTTGTCATCGTCGGTGGCGGTGTGGTCGGTGCAGCCTTGGCCTTGGCCTTGTTGCGGGACGGTAGGCGCGTTGCCTTGATCGAATCGCGAATCGCAGAAGCATGGCAGCCGGCATCGCCGGACTTGCGGGTCTATGCGCTGGCACCCGACAGTTTGGCGTTGCTGGATGAATTGGGTGTCGGCGACGCCTTGCGGCAAGCGCGTCTGCAACCCTATCGGACGATGCGGGTGTGGGACGCCGCCGGTGGCGATGGCTTGGCTTTCGATGCGCATTCGTTGGGCCGGGAAGCGCTGGGTGCCATTGTCGAGCACAGTTTGCTAGTCGAGACCCTGTGGACCGCGCTGCGGCAACAGGTGGCCTTCACCGCGTACGCACCGGCCACGGTGACGGGCCTTGAACGAGATGATGAAGGCGTCGAGCTGATCCTGGCCGATGGCACGCGACTGCGTGCGGCGTTGGCGGTGGCCGCCGATGGTGCCGACTCCGCGCTGCGAGGCTTGGCTGGCATCGACGTGGATCGCCACGACTACGGGCAGCGCGGCTTGGTCGGCTATATCGATAGCGAACTTCCGCACGAGGACACCGCTTGGCAGCGTTTCTTGCCGGGCGGCCCGCTGGCGGTATTGCCATTCGTAGACGCGGCGGAGACACCAGCCGCTTTGCGCGGCCGTCGCAGTTCGTTTGTTTGGACCTTGCCTGACGCAGAAGCCGCGCGCCTATCGGCGTTGCCCGGCGCCGAATTCAGCTCTGAGATCACGCGGGCGTTCGACGCTAAATTGGGCCAGTTGCGTCTGGTTTCAGCGATCGCTTCGTTTCCACTGCGGCGGCAACTGGCGCGCAGCTATGTGACTGGCCGCGTGCTGCTCGCGGGTGACGCTGCGCACGCAGTGCATCCCTTGGCCGGGCAGGGCGTCAATTTAGGCTTGCGCGATGTCGCTTGCTTGCGAGGGGTGTTGGCCGGCGTCGAGTCCAGCGAATTGGGCCAGCCGCGTCGATTGGCCCGCTATGCACGCGAGCGACGCTCGGAAAACGCCGTCGCAGCATGGAGTTTTGACGGCATCAATCGACTGTTCTCGAACGACTCCGTGATTCCAACGCTGTTGCGTGGTCCAGCGCTTGGAATAGTCAGCAAGTTTGAACCGCTGCGCCGGCTGTTGGCGCAACGCGCCTTGGGTGGGTAGTCCACAACTCGATCAAGCAAATACGACACAGAGCAAGCAAGAGCTGCCGCGCGGGAGCGCGGCCCTCCTCGAAGGGCGACGGCTCTGTGGAGGGCGCCGCTCCTGCGGCGCTGCTCCTATTCCCACAAGTGCCAATTCGACACCACGTAAGCAAAGTACTGCTGCGCGAGCGCGGCCCTTCTTGAAGCGTGGCGACGTTGTGGAGGGCGCCGCTCCTGCGGCACCGCTTCATAGGGACCAACAACCCTTTCGACTAAGGCTCAAAGCCGTTTACAAAGATCTCTTCCGGCCGCGGCGGAGCGAGCACGATCACCAAGCCATCGTGATCGGAACTGCCTGTCGGTACCCAAGTGCCTGGACCCTGCGGACACAGCGCCAGGTCGCGCAAGGTGTAGTTGCAGACGCGGAACCGTTGGCGCGAGGCATCGACGTTGCCGCGCCCGAAAGCCATGCCGGTGACAAACGGCGCCGCAACGTTGTTGAACAACGCATGGTCGAGCACCTGATTGGTGGCGACGTCTCTGCTTTGACTACCTTGCACTGCGCCAAAATTCTCAGTGAAGTTGTAGGAATACTGATCCGAGAAATTCAGCACATCGACCGCATTGACCAACGCAGGTGACACGATATTGGCACCCGGCAGCTTGCAGTTGGTGACAGCATTGGCTGGCGCGCAGGTGTTCTCGGCGTTGACATACGTACCCGCGACCAAGCCAACGACATCCGCATACGCATCGGTGAATTGATAGGCGTTGTGGTCACCCACCACCACCAACGGAAGACTGGCGGTGGCCGGCGCAGTCTGCAAACCTTGGATCAGCCCGGCGATCGATACGCCTTGTGTGAAACGCTTGGCGCGCACTCGGTTGCCTTCGGTGTTGTTGACGTCTACGCCGCCGCGCGAGCGGGTGTGGTTATTCATCACCTGGAAGCGGAATGGCCGGCCGTTGCCAATGAAGGTCGCCGTCAGCAGCAACGGTGGGCGGTCGTGCAGGATGGTGCCCGGCCCATTGCCCGCGCCCGGATCGTTCCAGGTCTCGTTGCCGTTCAACTGCGCTACCGTGACGCTGTTGACGCGCGCGGTGTTGATCAAATAGCCGACATCAATGCCGCCGACGTCGTTGCCCTCGACCAAGTGGGCCGAGTAGGTCGGGCCGCCATCGGCTGCGATCTGAGTCGCCAGCTGCTCGAGGATCAACACATTCTCGACTTCCTGCATGCCCACGACATCGGGACTACGCAGCACTTGGCGGATGTAGGCGCTGACCTGGCCGACCTGGTGAGTCACCCGCGCAGTATCGGTTTCGGATAGCGCCGTGGAACTGCACAACGAAATTGTATTGCCCGCCACTGCGTCGCAAAAACGGAATGCGTTGAACGAGCCGATGGTCAGCTCAGCATTCGTGGTTGTTGGTACCGGACGTAGCAACTGGTTGCTTGGTGCATCCACTACCAGCGTTGCAGGCCAGAACTCATAGTCGCCAAAATCGAAACCGATCACACCTTCGCCAGAGAAGCGCGTGGCACCAAACAGTTCCAAGCCGTTGTTGGCCGGAATCAGGAAATCCGCATCCATCTCGATGACTTCAGGATTGCCATCCCAGATGCCAGCGGCCAGATTTTCCGGCTGCAAGGTATTGCCGAAGCGCGCACCCTTTTCGCGTTGGGCGCGCTCACCAAATGGCGAGACGTACACCTCGGCGTACAAGTCGGTGCTGAAGCGCTGATTGGACACCGCCACGGTCGCGTTGCTCATGCTCACGCGCATGCTCTCAAAGCACTCGAAGTTGCTTGCACCGCAAGTCAAAGCGGCCGGATTTCGCGATGGCACTTCGGGATTTGCAGCGATTCCGAGGGCGATGGCAGCGGGCAAGGCACTGCCGGTCGCGCTGCGGACGATGCTGTTGTTGCCGTCACGTGTCGTCGACACACGGATCTGCGTGTAGCCAAAACGCTCGACGATCTCGCCGATGACCTCGACCACATCGCCCGCGGCCAAGGGCTGATCGCCATCGGTGACGTTGACGCCGGAGGCGAACACGAACAGGCCGTTGGAGGTCAAGGCGCTCGCATCGGCGCGTGCAGCTGGGGTCTGGATGAAGAACCCG
>JANNWF010000057.1:0-5503 GCA_031408455.1 Pseudoxanthomonas sp.
CCAACACGCCCGTGATGGCAGGCTGCGTAAAGACAGGCATCGGCAGCAACCAGCCCGCGCCACCCGCCAGCAAGCCAACACCAATCGGTAGCGCCAGCCATGGCGCATCTGAAACCTCGCGCGCAATCGCCCGTCCATGCGCCCCGACTTGCCGAGGCGCCGGCACCACCAGGCTGCCAAGCCCAAGGCTAGCCAGAATCAGCAACAACGCGCCGATGACCGTGCCCGCGCCGTGGAAGCTCATCGGCAACAACAACGCCACTAGCGTCAGCCCGACGGCCAATCGAGCTCGCAGCAACATGGACAACAGCCACCCCACCACGGCGCAAGCGGCAACGATGGTGCTCACAAAGGCAAGGTGCGGCGTGATAAGCGACGACCAAGGGGGATGCAGGACGAAACCTGCACCGAGGACGAGCAAGCCCGCCGCAAGGGCGATGTGGCGCAGGGCAAACATGGGCGTGGCGGCTAGGGTCGGTTGGCCGGGCTAGTATAAAGTCGCGCACCGTCGGAACCACTCTGCGTGAGTGGTGCTAACGATGCGTGCAATCCGTGTCTCTTGGCACGGGCAGATTTCCCGGAGCCAACAGCCGCGTGCCCACGACCCCAGCCACCCCCATGATCGCCGTTGTGATTCCCAGCTATCGCGTTCGCGATCACGTGCTGAGTGTGCTTGCCGCCATCGGGCCGGAAGTGAATCGTGTTTACGTGGTCGATGACGCCTGCCCGGATCACTCCGGTGATCACGTCGAACAGAATTGTCGAGATCCGCGCGTGCGAGTGCTTCGCCATCCCAGCAATCGCGGCGTCGGCGGCGCGGTATTGTCGGGCTATCGGCAGGCGCTGGCAGACGGCGCACAAGTCATCGTCAAGATCGATGGGGACGGGCAAATGGATCCGGCTCTGATTCCCGCCTTCGTCGAACCCATCCTGCGCGGCGAAGCTGACTACACCAAGGGCAATCGCTTTTACGACCTTGCGCAGATTGGTCGCATGCCGGGCATGCGCATCTTCGGCAATGCGGTGCTGTCATTCATGGCCAAGCTGTCGACGGGCTACTGGGATCTGTTCGACCCCACCAACGGCTTTACTGCCATCCACGCCGAAGCCGCCCGTCTGCTGCCGCATGATCGAATCAGCCAACGTTACTTCTTCGAGACCGATCTGCTGTTCCGTCTCAATACGTTTCGTGCGGTCGTCGTCGATATCCCGATGGATGCGCGCTATGGCGACGAAGTCAGCCACTTGAAAATCACTCGCATCCTCGGCGAATTTTTGTTCAAACACGCGCGCAACTTTTGCAAGCGCATCTTCTACAACTACTTTTTGCGCGATCTCTCGGTGGCGTCGTTGGAACTGGTAGTAGGGCTCGGCATGGTGGTGTTTGGCGCCAGCTATGGCGCCTACCATTGGACGCTATCGATGCAAACCGGCATCACTACGCCGGCGGGAACGGTGATGCTGGCTGCCCTGCCGGGGCTGGTCGGTTTGCAGTTGCTGCTGGCCTTTCTTGGCTTCGACATTGCCTCGGTGCCGCAACGCTGCATGCACCCACGTCTGAGCGGCAAGCGGATGCTGCTGGCACCAACGCCGTGAGTACCCTGCTTGCCTGGCTGCAAGAGCCCGAAGTCCGTGGCTGCAGTGTCGACGGCATCGACCGCTTTCGTGCCCATCGTCAGGTACTGGATCGCAAGCCGGCCATCCGTGACGTGTTCGGCGAATTCCATCGTTGTTTCGCGGCGCTGGATGCGCGCTATTTGCAGGGCTCTGGAACCGTCATCGAGCTGGGTGCCGGCGTCTACCCCGTCCGCGAGACTTTGCCGGCGGTGCTCGCTACCGATCTGGTGGCAGCACAGCACTTGGATCGAGCGCTGGATGCCCAGGCCATGGCATTGCCAGACAGCAGTGTGCGGGCCTTCTACTTGCAGAATTCCTTCCATCACTTTCCCGAGCCCGAGCGCTTTTTCGCCGAACTCGAGCGCACCTTGGTGGCGGGCGGCGGCGCGGTGTTGATCGAGCCTGCCGCCGGCCCACTGGCCAGCTGGCTGTATCCGCGACTGTTTGCCAGCGAGGGCTATGACAAGCGCGCCTTGGATTGGGAGACCGCGGTGGCTGGCCCGATGAGTGGCGCCAATCAAGCACTCAGCTATCTGATTTTCGATCGTGACCTAGCGCGCTTTCAACTAGCTCACCCTGATCTCGAAATCGTCCACCGTGACGTGCTGGGCAACTGGCTACGCTACCTGCTGAGCGGCGGCCTCAATTTCCGTGCGCTAGTACCGGGTTGGATGATGTCGGCGGTGGCTGGGCTTGAGTGGCTGTTGTCGCCGATGCGGAATGCACTCGGACTGCATCGGGTCCTCGTCCTGCGCAAACGCGCCAACTCCCGCTGATGCGCACGTTTGGCCGCTATGTCGGCGTGCAGATCCTCGCCTATGGCATCGACATGGGCGGTTTCCTCGCCATTCTGGCCCTGGGTGGCGAACCCTTGCTTGCAAACGTTATCGCCAAATTGGCGGCGGGTGGGTTCGCCTTCCTCGCTCATCGGCGATTGACCTTTGCGGTGCACCAGTCATCGGCGGCCGGGGGCCAGTTGCTCCGGTATTCCTTACTGCTGGCACTGAATGTGCCGCTTGCCACTGGGCTGCTGGCGCTGCTACTGCCTTGGATTGCAGTGCCGGCGGCGGCCAAGTTCATTGCCGACGTGGTCTGCGTCGGCCTCACATTCTTGGCCTCGCGCTGGCTGGTGTTTCGGCCCACGCCTAGCGCAGGCGATGCGCCATGAAGCGCATCGGCATCACCGGTGCGAGTGGCTACGTCGGACAAGCGCTGATATCAGCAGCACAGCGCGGCGGCGATACGGTGGTCGTGCTCGGCCGTCGTCAGTTCGATCCTGCGCTCGAATGGCGCCACTGTGAACTGGAGTCGCCGCCTGCGCCCGACTTACTCGCCGGGCTGGACGCGCTGATTCACCTCGCGGCCGACACCCAATCGCTGCTGCAGCCAGCGGGCGGGAAGGAGATCGTCCATGCCCTCGCTCTCGCCCAACAGGCGGCACGGCTGCGCATCCCGATGGTGTTTGTCTCCAGTCAGGCGGCGGCGGCTTCGGCACCCAGCGCGTACGGTCGAACCAAACACGCCATCGAAGACGCTGTTCGAGCAAGCGGTGCGACGGTGATCAGACCCGGCCTCGTGGTAGGGGGGAGCGAGCGTGGACTGTTTGGACTATTGTGCGCGGCGGTGCGCTGGTCGCCAGTGTTGCCGCATCTGTTGCCAACACCACGCGTGCAGCCGCTGCATGTCGAAGACCTGGCGCAGGCGCTGCTGATCGCCAGTCAACGTCCAGATCTCAGTGGTCGCAGCCTTGCGGTGGCGGGTCCGCCGATGGCATTCGATGAACTGTTGGCTCGAATTGCCAAGCAGCGACTGCGCGTTTGGCGATGGCTGCTGCCGGTGCCAAGCGCACCGCTGCGGTTGCTACTGCGCCTGCTTGCACCGGTCTTGGGCCCCACCTTTTCGGTGCAGAGATTCGACTCGCTGTTGCGGTTGCCAGCGATGGATTGCGCAACAGACTTGTCGACGCTGGGCCTGTGTTTGCGCTCGCCAAACACCCTGTTCGAGCGCCGTGGCACCGCGACCCGGCTGTGGTTGCGCGAGGCGCAGGCACTGTCGCAGGCCTTGCTCGACGCCCCTGCTTCAGCCGATCTGTTGCGCCGCTACCCGCGCTTGTTGCTGCGCTGCGATGTCACCGATCCGCTTCCGATTCCGGCGCTACTGCTTGCACTACCCGTTTGTTTGGCTGCGCTTGACGCGCCTGACACTCGTCACACGGCGGCCATCGGTAGCCTGCCGTGGCGGATGGGCGTGATGTTGCGACTAGCCGAAGCGGATCCCAGCCAGACACCACGATTTCTTGGCCGACGATCAGGACAGAGTCGGTGGAACGTGGTTATCGACCTCATCAGCGCGGGCAGCAGCGAACTGCTTAGGCGCTGCATCGCGCCGTGGGTGCGACGGCTGTGGCGGCAACCCGAGTCCGCGTGAGCGACGTCGTCACCGTCATCGTCGGAGCTGGACCGGCTGGCGTCAGCGCGGCGCTCGCCTTGCGCCGGCGTGGGAGTCGGGTGCATTTGCTTGATGCGGGCGGCAGTGCATTGCGCGCATTTCCTCCTGTTGGCGCCCACCTCGATTTGCGTTTCGAGGACCGAGCGCAATGGCTGTGGCAGGTCGGCCGTCATGGCGAGGCGTTAGCCGCGGGCAGCGCCTCGTCCCCCAAGCTGCGGGTGCCGGGCCTGCGCGATGTGTTTGCCGGCTACGCCAATTCCAATCGGCTGTTGTCTGAGCCCGGCTTTGAAGTGGTCGGTGCGTTGGCAGCCGGCGGCTTGTCGAACGCGTGGGGCTGCGGCGTCGCCCGTTTCAACGACGACGAGCTGGGGCCGCTAAGTAGTCAGCGAACCGCACTCGACCGATCAATGGCAGAGGTCGCGCTGCGCATGGGTTTGAGCGGTGCCAGCGACGATGATCTCGCCAATTATTTTGGCGTCGATGACTGGTGCGCACCGGCACTGCCGCTCGACAGCGTGCAGCAGCGTCTGTGGGCAAGGCGGCAGCAGCTATCCGCCACGATGCCGGCGACGATGAAAATTGGTCGCGCGCGGGTCGCCGTCCTATCTGAGCCGCGCCCAGGTCGCGCCGCCTGCGATCTTTCAGGGATGTGCCTGTGGGGCTGTTCCGGCCGCGCGACGTGGTCGGCGGCGTTCGATGTCGAACGCCTGCGGGCCGATCCCGGCGTTCAATTTGAGGCGGATGCGTTGGTCGATGAACTGCAGCCTGACCCGTCAGGAGGCTGCACGCTCAGCATCGTTGGCGGCGGCGGCCGACGGCAACTGCGCGCCGCGCGCGTGTTGCTGGCCGCAGGCACATTGGCAACGACCCGACTGGTCTGGAATGCGCTGGCACACAAGCCGCAGCACCTGCGTCTGCAGTCAAACCCAATGGCCGCCTTCCTGCTACTACTGCCGGCGGCGTTGGGCGCCGCGCGGACGCGGTCGTTCGGGCTGGCGCAGCTTTCTTACACCTTGCCTTGCGGCGAGAGCGATTTTGCTTTTGGGAATCTGTTCTCGACGCAGGGATTGCCAGTCAGCGAATTCCTAGGGCATCTGCCCATTGGCCGCCGCGGCGGCCTGCCGCTGCTGCGCGCGCTGCTGCCCGCTGCGGTCGTGGGCAACCTGTTTCTTCCCGGACGGTTCTCAGCTCACACGCTGTCGTTGACTACCGATGGTGCGATGCGGATCGCGCCTGGGGCCCGGGCCGACACCGACGAGACTTTGCGCAAACTCAAGCGGGAGCTGACCCGCGGCTTCCGTCGCCTTGGCGCGTGGATGTTGCCAGGCAGCTTTATACCCGGCGCCGCTGGCGCCGACCTTCACTATGCGGCGACCCTGCCGCATGCAGTGCACCCGGCACCGCACGAGTGCCGACTCGACGGAGAAGTCGCTGGTCT
>JANNWF010000058.1:0-14566 GCA_031408455.1 Pseudoxanthomonas sp.
AGCGCCTCGCGCGCCGCCTTTCTGGTCGCCGCCAGCCTTGCCTTCTCCGCACCGGCGTGGCCGGGCGCATTCGTTTTCAGCGATAACACGGGTCTGCCGATCAACTCGATCACCCACCCCAAGACCTTCGTCGGTTCGGGCGGGACGCTGACCAATACGGTTTGTCTCAACACCAATGTGCTGCCGAGTGGCGTCAGTGCGGCCACCGTGGAAGCGACCCTGCGCAAGGCCATCCGCACGTGGAACCGTCAGCGTCAGGTGACCGCGAACATTTCATTGCCGGGTGGCAACAACGACACGGCCGACTTCTCCAGCATCGACTACGAATCCACCCTGCTGCACGAGATGGGGCATTGCATCGGCCTTGCGCATCCGAACCTTGCCAGTGAGTCCGGACTGAACGATCCGGACCGCAACTCCACTCAGGCGCGCAGGGGCGTTGACGGCGTTTTCGACATCAACGACGGCGCCGACAATCGGATGGGCTCGTCGGATGACCTGCGCGATGACGACGTCAACCGCTACTGGTTCCGCATCGGCAGCAACGACCCGATGGCGTTCCCGAGCATCATCGACCCCAGTACCTTCAGCATCAATCTTGGCGTCCTGCCGGCAGGCCACACTTACGCGGCCAATGGTGATCGCGATGTGCTCGCCGCGCTGGGCTACGCGAACACCGAGTCGGTGATGCAGCAGGGCCAGTTCAACGACGAAACCCAGCGACGGATTACCCCGGAAGACCAGGCCACGCTGCGCATCGGCATGGCCGGCCTGAATGAAACCCAAGGCAACGGCGATGACTACACGCTCAGCCTGGTGTATGGCGGCCAGGTCACGTCGAACAGCTGCGACATCAATGTCACCTTCGGCGCCAGCTTTGCGGTTTGCTCCATCGGCGGATCGCAGTTCGGGGCCTTTCCCAATCATCTCGTGATTACCTCGGCGGTGGTCGAGATGGGACAGACCACGAACTGGTATTTCAGTCCGATCGAGAACACTTCGGTGGCGGCAAGCGCCACGCCAAGCGCACCGACGATCGGCAGTACCGCAGCCATCAATGTCAGCGTGGACAGGCTGTCGAGCGCGATGACTGGCACGCCGTCCGGCAACTTCGAGGCCAGCGTCAATGCCCAGACCTGCACCGGCTCTCTGGCAGCGCTGGACAGCAACACTTCGACCGGCAGCTGCAACCTAGCGTTCAACACTTCAGGCGCGCAGACGGTGTCCGTACTTTACCTCGGCAACATCGGCTTTGATGCCTCGGTAACGAGCTTCGGCGTCACCGTGGGTGCGGCCACGCCGACCGTGACGATCAGCAGCGACAACCCGGATCCGTCCGTGGTCGGGCAGAGCTACAGCGTGGTCGTATCAGTGACGGGCAGCGCTGGTACGCCGACTGGATCGGTTGCGGTCAGCGATGGCGCGGCGAGCTGCAACATCACGCTGAGCAGCGGAAGTGGCAATTGCAATCTGACATCCACCACGGCCGGCGCGAAAACCCTCACCGCCATCTACGGCGGCAACACCACGTACGCGACGGCCAGCGATACCGAAGCGCATACCGTCAACAAGGCTGCACCCACCGTCACCATCACCGGCGATTTGCCTGACCCGTCCCTGGTTGGCGAGGCCTACAACGTGACGTTCACCGTGAGCGGCGCGGGCGCCATGCCGACCGGTTCGGTGCAGATCGGCGACGGCAGCGTGAATTGCAGCGCCACGCTGAGTGCGGGCGCAGGCAGCTGCATGCTGACCTCGACCAGCTCGGGGGCGAAGACCCTCACCGCGGCGTACGCGGGCGATGCCAACTACACCATCGGCAGCGATACCGAAACGCATACCGTCAACAAGCGCACGCCCACGGTCAGCATCACCAGCGACAACCCTGACCCTTCCGTCCTCGGCAATGCATTCACCGTTGCAGTGAGCGTGAGTGGCAACGGCGCTACACCGACCGGATCGGTTTCGGTCGGGGACGGCGCGGTCAGCTGCAACATCATGCTGAGCGCGGGAACTGGCAACTGCAATCTGACGCCGACCTCGGCCGGCGCCAAGACGCTCACCGCCAGCTACGGCGGTGACACCACTTACAACACCGGCAGCGATACCGAAGCGCATACGGTCAACAAAGCCACGCCGACGGTGACGATCACTAGCGACAATCCCGATCCGTCAACGGTGGCACAGACTTACACCGTTGCGGTCTCGGTCTCTGGCGGCGTCGGCACACCGACTGGATCAATTTCGGTGGGTGATGGCACTGCAACGTGCAACATCACGCTGAGCGGCGGAAGCGGCAGCTGCGGCCTGACGTCGAGCACGGCCGGCGCAAAGATCCTTTCCGCCGACTACGCCGGGAATGCGAGTTACAACTCCGCCAGCGACACCGAATCGCACACCGTCAGCAAGGCCGCACCCACCGTCACCATCACCGGCGATGCGCCCGACCCGTCCCTGGTTGGCGATGTCTACAACGTGACGTTCACCGTCAGCGGCCCGGGCGTCACGCCAACCGGCACAGTGCAAGTCGACGACGGCAGCGTGAATTGCAGCGCCACGCTGAGCGCGGGTGCAGGCAGTTGCATGCTGACTTCGACCAGTTCGGGCGCGAAGACCCTCACCGCCAACTACGCGGGCGATGCCAACTACACCACCGGCAGCGATACCGAATCGCATACTGTCAACAAGCGCACGCCCACGGTCAGCATCACCAGCGACACTCCCGACCCTTCCGTCCTCGGCAATGCGTTCACCGTCGCAGTCAGCGTCAGCGGTAATGGCACCACGCCGACAGGATCGGTTTCGGTCAGCGACGGCATGGTTAGCTGCAACATCACCCTGAGCAGCGGAAGTGGCAGCTGCAATCTGACCGCAACCTCGGCCGGCGCCAAGACCCTCACCGCCAGCTACGGCGGCGATGCCACCTACAACACTGGCAGCGACACCGAATCGCACACGGTCAGCAAGGCGACTCCCACGGTCTCGATCTCCGGCATCGTGCCCAGCCCCTCGGCTGTGGGCCAGGCATTTGCGATCACGGGTACGGTGAGCGGCAGCGCAGGCACGGCCACAGGCTCGGTCAATGTTGGCGACGGAGCAACGACCTGCATGATCACCGTCAGCGCTGGCTCGGGCAGCTGCAACCTCACCTCTGCCACCGCGGGTAACAAGACCATTACGGCGAACTATTCCGGCGATGCCAGCTACAACACCGGCACCGATACCGAATCGCACACGGTCAGCGCAGGCACTCCGCTCGTGACCATCAATTCGGTGCTGCCAGCTTCCCCGGTGCTCGGAGCGACGCTCAGCGTCGGCGTAGCGGTTTCTGGCGGGGGCGTGTTGCCAACGGGCTCGGTGACGGTTTCGATTTCAGGGCAAAGCTGCGCGATTACCCTGTCTGGCGGCAGTGGAGCCTGCAACCTGCAAGCCACCGCCGTCGGCACGCAAACGCTCAGCGCCAGCTATGCCGGTGACCCCAACTACGCCAGTGCCACTGGCTCGACCCCAGTGACTGTCGGTAGAGCGGCGTCCACCGTCACCATCATTTCGATCAGCCCGAATCAGCCCCTGCAGACCCTGCCCTACACCGTGCAGATCTCCGTGACCGGGCCCGTCGCCATGCCCAGCGGCAACGTCACCGTCGGTGACGGCGAATCCTCGTGCAACGTCACCTTGATCGCCGGGGCTGGCTCATGCGCCCTCACCCCGAGCACTCTTGGCCCACGCACGGTGACCGCGACCTATAACGGCGATGCCAACTTCCTTGGCGGCAGCGCAGCGACCAACGTCACCGTAGTGCCGCTGTCGCCATTCGTTTTTGCCAATGGGTTTGAGGGCTAATCCGAAAACGGAGCGCCCGAAATTTACTGATGGAGAGCTGGCTCAGGTATAGGAAATTAAAACGTCTTTCCCTGGCAGTTTGGCGGCTAGGCGGCAGCCGCGCCTGCGCCGGTTTGGGTACGGATCGGACGTCTGTGAGTGGTATTTCGGTATCGCCGGGCTGCGCAGCCTCGCCATCCGTGGCCATTTCTCACTGAATCCCGGCATCGGGCCAAGCGCGCCCCTGCGGGATCGCTGCCGCATCTAATGGCTGTTGGTTTTCGCGGTTGGGGGGCGTGGCCGATCTTGCGACTACGCGGCCACGGCCGGTGGCCAGCGCGGCGCGGGGCGGTAGTGCGCCTCCTCCAGCGCGTCGTGCTTTTCGCAGTGGGCGAGGATGGCGCGGATGGCTGTGGGTTCTTCGATGCTGGCCACGATCCGTACCGCACCGCCGCAGTGGAAGCAGGTGCTCACGTCGATGCCAAACACACGCTTGATGCGTTTGATGCGTAGCGCCCACGTCATCGCGCGGCGCTTTTCGTCGGAGGTGCGGTGATCGGCGTTAGCGTCGATGTCAGCCGGGGCTGCATCGATGGCAGCCCCTCCGCCGCGCCAAAGGCGTCACCTGCGAATGACCGCTTTCTCTTTTTTGGCGATGTATTTGAACGACTCTTGTGGGTCGGCTTGCGCCCCTTGCATACAGACGCTGACCGGTCGAAAGGCGATGTTCGGGGTCGGCTCGAAGGCACGACGCGAAGCGGACCTGTGACGACAGAATTCAGTCAATCGGTGCACCACAAATGCATCGTTGGCTGAAGCAAAATGGCCGCCACAAATCCCGGGGCTGTTCAGTTTCTTGAGGTGGCAACTCATGCAAAGGTCAGGGACTTAATCATCTCGCCAAAGTCAGCTTGAGCATCGATTCCGCGTTCGTTCGGATTTCGAACGCCGCAGCGCGCTCGTGGCGCTGCTGGAAGCCGGCGACGTCGATACGCGCATGGCCGACGGCGTGCTGACGGTGGCGGCCGGAATGGGCTCGGACTTCGAGGCCGGCCAGGTGCTCGATGCGCTCGCCGAACGCATGCCCAACGACGTGGCGCTGATCGAGCGCTACCGCGCCGAAGCCCGCCGCCTCGGCGACCACAAACGTGGGCAGGCCGGGAAGGCGCTGGATCGTTTCTTCGCCGACTGACCCTCTCCTCCACCCTCGCCCGCAAGCGGGCGAGGGTGCATCGCCTTTCCCCCTCTCCCGCCCGCAGGAGAGGGCCGCGGAGAGGGCCTACTCGCGCATTCCCACCACCACCGTCGCCGGCGCCGTCGTCGCCCGACTGGCCCGCCCGTACATCAGCTCGGCTATCGCCGGCGCCACGAAGTAACCGCCGGCATGCGTGGCCTGTGCGTACCAGTGCACCTGGTGGACGCCGGCCGGCAGCGATTCGGCATACAGCTTCACCTCACCGGCACCGGTGCGGCGCGTGGCGAAGTACCACGAGCCGTTGTCGGCGATCCGGCGCACGTCCTCGCCGGCGGCGCCGGCCAGGCTGACGTCGCGGCTGGCCCAGCCGCCCGGCACCACGTCGGTGATCGCGACGAAATGGCGCTGACGCGGCACCGTCACCTGCAACGTGACCCGGATCCAGTCGCCGATGCGGACACCGTCGGCAGTCACCGGCGTCCAGTCGCCGTCGCGCATCACCAAGTACTGCCGTTCAAGCTGCATGCCGGTGCCGCTGGCTTCGACGTTGCGCAGGTCGACGCGATAACGAACCTCGGCGAGATAACTAAGGTCCGGCGACGGCGTCGCCGCAAGCACGAGGTCCCCGTCGGGCAGCGGGCCCGACCAGCGCACGCTGCCGTCGGCGACTTGTGGCGGCAGCGGCGCCGGCCGGCGGAACGACGGCAGGTGGTCGGCGTGGCGGCCATCGGCATAGTCGTCGCCGTCGCCCGGGCCGTCGCCGCCGTCGCCGCCGCCATCACTGCGGACGTTGTCGGCGCTGGCGTCGTTCGTCACCAACGCCGTCGCCGCGCCGTCGATCCGCAACTCGGCGACCACCGGCGCCTGCGTGCCGGCGAGGTCGACGCCGGCCGCGCGCAGCGCCAGCAGGCATTGCGCGTTCGCCTGGCTGTCGAGGCTTTCATTGCCGCCGGCGTACAGGTCCTGCAGGCCGCGCAGGAATTCGTCGCGCGCGACGATTCCTTCCGCTGTTGTGTCCAGCGTCGCCAGCGTCGTCACCAGAGCGCATTGGTCGCGAAGAGACGAACCCATCAGCGCGGTGAAGTCGCGCGGATCGTCGAGGCGACGGCTGGCGCCTCGGCGTACGCCGGCGGCGCGCAGGCGGGCCAGTCCCTGCTGGGCTTCCGCCTGCAGCGCCGGCATCGCCGCCAGTGCGCGCACGAGTTCGCTGCGACCGTACCAGCTCAGGTCGTCCCAGTGCTGCCAGAGGCCTCGCAGGCGGGCAGTGATGGCGGCATCGGCGTGGGCGCGCACGGCCGCCGTCGCCGCATCGTCGCTGGCATCGCTGGCATCGCTGGCATCGGCGTTGGCGTCGGCGAGCGCGCGCGCATCGGCGAGCGCACCGGCCGTCGCGGACAGCGTGTCGAGCGCCCAGGAGTCTTCTGCGATGCTAGCCATGTCCACCTGCTGCAACTGCGTGCGCAGCATCGTCTGCAGCCCCGCGCGCAAGTGCGCCGGCGCCGGCTGGCCCAGCGCGTCCATCGCCGCGACGCTGCGCAGCGTGTAGGCCGACAGTGCGAACCGGCTGCCGAAACTGCCGTAGCCGCCGTAGCCGCCGTAACCGCGCGTAGTCACGCCGGTGAAGTAGTCGTAGCGGCCGTTCGGATCGCGGTACTGGGCGGCGACTCGCCAGGCGTCGTCGATCAGCTGCTGCGCCTCCGGCCAGTCGGCGGCCGACTGCACGTCCTGTAGCGCGAACGCGGCGCCGATGCCGCGGCTGAGGATCTGTTCCCAGCAGCGGTGCGGATAGTTGCGCAGCCCGGCTATCCACTCGCGCCGCCAGGCCTGCAGGCCGGGCGCCACCACCAGTTCCAGCGTGGTGTCGCTGGCACCGTCCGGCAGCGCCGGCCGGCCGAGCAGGATCTCGCCGCGGTCCAGCCAGCCGGTCTGAGCGATCGCCAGCCGTGCGTGTCGCGAACGCACCGGCACCGATGCCGACAGCGCGTCGGAATGGCCGCCGTCGCTGGCGTGCGCGAACACGTCGATGCGGCCTTCCGCCGTCGGCGCCAGCGCCAGCGGCCGTTGCAGCAGATCGTGCGCGGCGACGGCACCTTCGCCGGCGGTGGTCGCATCGACGCCGGCACCCGTCGCGGTGGCGCGCAGTTCCAGGTGCGTGCCGTCGCCGGCGTTGAGCCGTGCCGAGACGATGCCGTCGCCGGTGTCGCCGGGATACAGCATCGCCGGCAGGCCGGTGCGCAGTTCGACGATCAGCGAGGTCTGCAGCGTGACTTCATGCAGCTCGAGGTCACCGCCGCGGTCGCTGCTCCAGGCGAGCACGCGCCAGCGCGTCAGGTTGTCGGGCAGGCGCACGCGCACTTCGCGGGTTTCTCCCAGCGCCAGTTCGACGCCAGTGTTCCAGTACGCGGTTTCCGGGAACTGGCTGCGCACGCGCTCGGCGGCCGGGCCGCTCATGCCGGATGGCAGGCGGGTCAGCGGATCGGCGGCGGCGACGTTGTTGCTGTCGATCACCACGACCGGCGATGCCGCTTCTACGTCGGCGCGCATGATCCGGCTGCCGGTGACTTCGATCCTGTCCAGTTCGGCGCGGTCGTTTTCCGCGGGCGGCGGCGGGGCCGGCGGCGCCGGCGGTGCCAACGCCACCGGCGCGGTCGTCTCGACGACGATCGGGCTGGCGGTGAGGTGGCGGAACAGCGGATTGCGCAGCGACGTCCAGTTCTCAAGCGCCAGCCAGTCGCTGACCCGCCATTCGCCGAGCAGGCCCAGTACATGCCGTCCGGCCGGATCCAGCAGCGGCCGCACGACGCTGGCCTGCTGGTGCACGGCGTCGTCGACGATCGCCAGCGTCACCCGCCGCGCCTCGGCATGCGGGTTGTGCAGGATCAGCACCGCCTCGTCGCCGGGCGCGAGCTGATTCGCGGCGAGCGCCAGGCCGACGACCTCGTTCGCCGCGCGCGGCAGGTCCAGCCTCACCATCAGCATCCGCGTTTTCGTCGCGAGCCCGGCGGCGGCGTCGGCGACGCGCGGGCGCAGCAGCACGCGCACCGACACGCCGGGATGCCAGTCGGCCTGCACCGGCACGCCGATCTCGGTATCGGTACCGACGTCCTGCAGCCAGTAGGTCAGCACGCCTTCGTGCTCGACCAACACCAGCGCGCTCGCGTGTTCGTGCGGCTGGCGAAGGCGCAGTTTTGCGGGCGCGCCGGCGACGGCGGCGGTAAACACCTCCAGCGTCACGGGGTCCACTTCCGGCGTCGCCACAGGCTGCGGGGAGTCGCCGAACCAGCGCTGGATCCGCACCGGCGCGGCATCGCCGGACTCGGCGACCAGCGCATACATGCCGGCTTCCGGCGCGCGGAACTTGCAGGGTTCCTCGACGCCGGCGCGCAGCGTGCAGCGGGCAAGCACGCGCGGCGTTTCGCCGTCGTTGCTTTCGATGCGCAGTTTTACGTCGACACCAGGCAGCAGCCGGCCGGCGTGCGTCGCCACCACCGCCTCGATGACCGGGTCGCTGTCTAGGGTCAGCCAGCCGCGGCTCGTGCGCAGGCCGACGTACCGTTCGTGCGCGGCGTAATACATCGCTGCAGGCGGGCTTACCGCGCGCGCCTTGCCGCCGTCGTCGACCGCGAGATTGAACTGCAGGCGTGCGAACGGCAGCGCCGTCGCCGCGCCGTCGGCATCGCGGCCGTCGAGGCGCGCCGGCAGCCGCAGCGTGAATTCGAGCGCGCCTTCGCCGTCAAGCTTCGTCGGCAGTTCCTGGCCGGCGAGCGGATCGGCGCTGACGCCGTACGACGAGTCGTCGCCAAAGAACTCCCAGCGTGCCAGCTCCGGCCACGCGGCGGTGAACGACACCGGCTGCGCCAGTCCGCTCAGGTGGGCGCCGGCATTCGCCGCGGACCCGCCGGAGAAGAAGCCGCCGCTGCCCGCCAGCGTGAGCGCGTCGCCGCGCAGGTACACGCGGTCTTCGGTGGCCAGCGTGGCCCACAGCGATGGCGCGTCGAAACGCGCGACCTGGAAACAGGCGCCGGCCATCGGCGTTGCCCACGACGGCACGGTTTCCTTCGCGGCAATGCAGTAGGTGCCGTCGTCGAGCGTTTCCGGCAGGCGCAGGTGGCCGTCGACGCTGCCCCAGTCGTCGAGCGTGGCACCCCACTGTTCGTGCAGGCGGCCGTTGTAGCCGGCCACGCGCAGTTCCAGCGTCACCGCGGCGGCGGCGGGCCGCTGCAGGGCGTTGCCTTGGCGTTCGCGCTGCCACAGCCGCCAGTCAACGGTGTCGCCGGGCCGGTACAACAGCCGCGACGTCGCGCCCCACTGCGCCTTCTCGGGCCCCTGCGACCAACTCTGCGTCAGCCTGACGCCGCCGATGCCGCTGCCGCGGTTGGACCCGGTGTTTTCCAGCGGCAGCACCGTGCTGCGGCCGCGATGGCGCGCGCGCAGCAGCAAATAGGTCTCGCGCGTCTGGGGATCCGCGCCGTCGGCTTCCGGCAGCGGCCCGTGGTTCAGCCAGACACTTCCGTCGGCACCGGTGCGGGCGCGGCCCAGCACCGCTTCGCTGCCGTCGGACTTGAGCGCGACCAGTTCCACATCGACGCCAGCCAGGCCGTCGGCGCTGGCCCAGTCGCTGGCCCACAGCAGCAAACGACCCGATTCCGGCAGCGCGATCAGGTTGAACGCGGCGACCGCGGTCGCGTGGGCACCGTTCGCCGGAGCGAGGTTCTCGACCGCCGGCATCGTCGCGATGCCGGACACCACGAGGCCGCCGCGCGCGCGCACCTGCGCATCCAGCGCCGGCAGCGCCAGCGGAGTGTATTGATTGCGCGGCGTGCCGGCCGCCACGTTCGTCAGCGTCAGCGTCGACCTGCGGCTGCCGATTGCCACCTGCGCCCACTGCAGCGCCGGCAGGTTGCGGCCTTCGACGACGGCTGCGTTGGCTGCGCCGGCGCCGGGCAACAGCACCTGCACCGGCGGCACCGCGCGCAGATCCGCGAGATGGTCGTGGACTTTCAGGTCGACCACGCTCGCGGGAGCCAGCACGTTGCCGGTGTTGCTTCGCAACGATGCGCCGGTGTCGATGCGGAACGTGCGGCCCGCGGCCTGTGGGGTGAGCCGCAGCGTGCCCTGGCGCAGGGGCGACGCGCCGTCGCAGCGGTAGCCGCAGTCGGTGGGTTTCTCCGCGAGCGCCAGCCCGTCCGGCAGCGCGGCCGCCCAGGCCGCGACGGTGGAGGGATCCAGCGGCCGCGAGAAATACAGCAGCACGTCGGATTCGGCCGGGCATTCCAGCGTCCGTCCGGGATGCCACGACGTGTAGCTGCCGTAATGGCGATCGCACATCGCATCCGTGAGCGCGAACGGTGCGTTGATCGCCTGGTCCCACAACTTGCCGCCGGTGCCGCGCGCCGGTCCCGCCAGCGAACGCAGTCCCGGTGTCAGTGTCACCGCCAACCGGCCGGGCGCGGCCGGCAGGCTGTCGAGGCGCAGGTGCCAAGCCATCGCGCTGCCGTACAGCGAACGCAACGTCTCGGCGTCGACCGCATCGAGGCGCAGCGCCACCGGCGCGTCGGCGAACGTGACCTGCAGGTGTTTGCGTAGCGAGGGTTCGGCCAGCGGCTGGTTGCTTGTCAGCACGAGCTGCGGACGACCGTCGTCCCAACCGCGCGCGCTGACCCTCGGGTCCGGCGGATTCGCGACCAGGTCGCGGACCGTCGGCGCGAGCGCGACGCCGTTCTGCCCGGTCAGCCCCACGGCGATCGTTAGCCGATACGGCATCGCGAGTCCGAACGCATCGGCGTCCTCGTACCTGCCCTCCTGCACCGGCGGCACGCAGGCGAGTCGGGTGTCGTCGTGCCAGTACCACTTGCAGGCCACCGCCGGCGTCAGCGTCAGCAGCGGCGAGGCCGACGGCGTCGCCCATGTCGACATCGGCTGGTCGAACTCGAGCACGAGTTCGCGGGACTCGAAGTCGGCCGCGACTAGTTGCGGCGCCCCGGCGGCGGGGCGGGCCGTGGATACCGGTTCGTCGCTTTCCTGCGCGATCGCCGCGGCCGCCGACAGCAATACAGCAAGGAGGACGGCAGCGCGGGAAGACAAAGAACGGGACGATGCGCGCATGGCGATTCCGACGGCCGAAAGGTCCGTCAAAAGAGCCCGTGTACTGGCGAAGTGTCAAGCGCGAAAAAAGCACACCCCGGCGGGCCGGGGCGTGCGTTGGTACGTGGTTCGCGCGCGAAAACCTGTCGACGCGGATTCCGCGGAAACGGACGCGGACAAAGCCTCATGGATTGAAAGCCCTATCCGCTCCTTCCGCGTTGATCCGCGTCAGAAAAGCTCTTGCTCCCTCATGCCGCCGCGGCGACGGACTTCGGTGCACGCCAGCGCGCCAACCGCTCCGCCTCGCGCGCCTTCGCTTTGTGCGAGTGCGCTTCCTTGAGGTGGCCTTAGCCGCGGATGCATTCCGGCACCGCGGCGGTTTCCGCCGCGAGGCCGACGTTGTCGCTGGCCAGCGTCGGCAGCGGCTCGTCGACGGTGTGCGCGCAGTCGGTGATGAGCTGGCGCTCCATCTTTCGCTCTTCGGTCTTGCCGAAGATGTCGAACGCGCCGCCACGCAGGCCCTTGAGCTTCGCCAGAAATTTGAACTGAACATCCACGGGCCGCACTCCTTCTTCACGAACAGCGGCGGCGCGAGGTTGAAGTGGAGTGCAGGAAATTCAAACGCGCCTGTCGGTCAGTCTGCGAGCGGTAGCCGGAGGCGTCGCAAGCATCGATTAGGCTCGGTTTTGGCCGTGGTTGGGGCGTCATCGCAAAGCATTTCGGCCGCTTAATGGGTGTTCGGCAGCGCTGTTTTCGGCGATTCCCCGCCGGCTGCCGACAGCGGGTCGAGCGCAGCTCTGCGGGATCGTGGCCGCATCGGGTCCGATGGCGGTTTCGCCGTCGGCGGCGTGGCGGCGGCGCGTCACGCGGCCGCAACGGACGATGCTTGCGCTGCCGGCCGGCAATGCGTTTCCTGCAGCGCGCCATGCTTTGCGCAGTGATCGAGGATGGCGCGGTTGGGTGTGGGTTCTTCGATGCTGGCCACGATCCGTACCGCACCGCCGCAGTGGACGCAGGTGCTCAAGTCGATGCCAAACACACGCTTGATGCGTTGCGCCCACGTCATCGCGCAGCGGCGTTGGTCGGGTGGGCGGTGGTCGTCGTTCGCTTTGGCGTCAGCCGGGTCGGCATCGATGGCAACCCCTCTGATGCGCCACATGACGTCACCTGCGAATGACCGCTTTCTCTTTTTTTGGCGATTTAGCTGAATGACTCTTGTGGGTCGGGTTGCGCCCCTGGGACGCTGACCCGCCAGGAACGGCCAGTGACTGGGCATCAGAATCGCTGCGCTCGGCCTTATTCGCCGGGGTCTGTTCGCCCCGGCCGGCCGCCGTGCGCCGCCAGCCACGCGTCGATCGTCGGCAAATGCATGTCGCGCACCCGCTGGCTGTCGATCACGTTGTTGATCGCCGTGTCGGTATCGCGTCGCGAGCCGGCCGCGACGTGGGCGTCGGCATAGGCGCGAAGCTTGCCGACCATCGCCGGGGCCAGCGAGCCGCTGCCCAGGCGAGGGAAGTACGCGCTGCGCCCAAGCCCGGGGATCATGCCGTCCACCTTGGCCTTGTTGTTAATGGCGAAGTCGAACGCCAGGTCAGGGTGCTGGCCGGAAACGACGGTGATCATGCGCGGGCTGTTGGTGGCGCCAGGCTCGTCGGTGAGCGCCAGCGCCAGCGCACGCCGTGCCAGCGCTTCGTCGCGCGTGGAGGCCAGCAAGAGGTACATCTGATCCTTCACCAGCGGCGTTTTCTCCGACACGGCCGCGGCTTGCAGTTGCGTCCAGGTGGCTGCATCGGCGTGCATGGCGACCACCGCGAGTACGGTCTTGCGCAGCGCCACCGGCAGCGCGGCGGGGTCGGACGACTGCGCAGCGTAACGGCGTCGCGCTTCGGCGATCACCGCCGCATCGCCAAGCGCGCCGAGCGTGTCGATCAGCTGCGTGCGCAGGATCGCCACCGGACCGGACTCGCCGGCCTGCGCGTCCCAGCCGACGCGCGCGAGCACCGGCGTCAGCTGACGAATCGTGAACGCGCGGAAGGTCGCCTGTCGCGCCGCATCTCCGCGGTAGTAACGATCCAGGCCGGAGAGGTCGCTGGTGATATCGCCCCAGATCTGCGGATCAGCTCCGACCGGCGTCGCAGCGACCAGCTCGAGGTAGTCCGACGCCGGCTGCAGCCCGGTCAGGCCCAGCGCCAGCGTGTCGTTCATCAGCCCCAAGTGGTCAAGCGACGAAAGCTGCACGAGCCGGTCGCGCAATGCCACGAACTGCGCCTGCGGGTAAAGCGTGCGGTAATAGCCGCTCTGGCCGGCGTTGACCAGCACCGGCCCGCAGCCGGGCAGCGTCAGCTGGGCCTGGCCGCCGGACACCAGCATGCGCACCGGGGTCGGGTTGCCCAGCACCTGAGCAATGACAGGAACCCGCCAAGCCAGCGCTGCCTTGCCGGGGCGATCCCGGGTGAATTCATCCTGGGCCAGCTGCAGCGTGGTGTTGCCGTCGGAGCAACTGGACTCGCCGACCCGGATCATCGGCACGCCGGGCTGCAGCGTGAACTCGTGCGCGATCGCAGTGACGGGTTGGCCGGAGGCGGCTTCGATCTGGCGCCACAGGTCGTCGGACACGGTATTGCCGTAGGCGTGCGCCTTCATGTAACTGCGCACGCCCTCACGCCAGGCGTCGGCACCGACGTAGCCCTCGAGCATGCGGATCACTGCCCCGCCCTTCCTATAGGTGATGGCGTCGAATGCCTGCTCCGCCTGCTCCACCGTCTCCACTTTCTGCACCACCGGATGGGTACTGGCGAGGGCATCAAGCGCCATCGCCCATTCGCGGCCGCTGACTGCCGACAGCGCGGTGTTCCATTCCGGGTGCAGCTTGGCGGTGGTGCGCTCCCCCATCCAAGTCGCGAAGCCCTCGTTGAGCCACAGATCGTCCCACCACTGCATCGTTACCAGATTGCCGAACCACTGGTGCGCGATCTCGTGTGCAGCGACCAGGAATATCCTCTGCTTGTCCGACTGGGTGGAGATGGTGGGATCCAGCAGCAGCGTGTGCTCGAAGGTGAGGATCGCCCCCCAGTTCTCCATCGCCCCGAAGCCACCACTGCCTGGCGCAGCGACGTTGTCGAGCTTGGGCAGCGGGAATTGCACCCCGAAATAGTCGTTGAACTCGTGCAGCACCGTGCGTGAGGACTCCAGCGCGAACGCTGCCTGCGACAGGGCGCCGCGCCGCGTGATGACCCCAAGCTCGGTTGCTCCCGCATGAGTGGTGGCGCGTTCGAAGTCGCCCAGAGCAAAGAACAGCAGGTAGGTCGACATCACCGGGGACGGCGCGAAGCGCACCCGGGTGAGACCCTTGCCGAGGTCTTCGGTGGCGGTCGCTGGCATGTTGCTGACCACCATCTGCCCGCTCGGCACCGTCGCCTGCAGCGCGAACGTCGCCTTGTAGGCAGGCTCGTCCCACGACGGCAC
>JANNWF010000059.1:0-9021 GCA_031408455.1 Pseudoxanthomonas sp.
CGCCTGGCCTATCGGCGCCACAACCACGCCAATCTGCACGTGCGTGGCTACAAAGAGGAAGGCACCACCACCACGCCATTCGACATGCTGGTGTTGAATGACCTGGATCGCTATCACCTGGTGATGGATGTGATTGATCGCGTGCCTTCGCTTGCCGAAGTCGGTGCGCCGATCAAACAGTTGATGCGCGAAAAACGCGAGGAACATTCGCGCTATATCCGTCAACATGGCGACGACATGCCGGAGGTTCGCGACTGGAAGTGGCCGTATTGATCGATGCTTGATCGATAGCCCATCCCCGGCTTGCGTCGCGCCTAATCATGAGCACAAGAACGAACCCAGCCACCCATGGCACTTCCTTAGGGCTCGTCATCCCGGCGAAGGCCGGGATCCAGCTCTGCTTGGACCTTTGTCTAGGCCCCAACCGCTGGATTCCGGCGTTCGCCGGAATGACGATTCTCTATGGTTTTGACTTAAGGAAGTGCCATTGAATCCAGCCACCGATCCGTCCCGTAGCGGCGCCGTGCAAACCGCCAGCTTGCTCGGGGTAGATCCCGCGACCGGCCTGTCGGCGACCGAGGCAGCTCGCCGGCTCGCCGAAGGTGGCCGCAACGAACTCCGAGCGGTTGCACGAAAGCCAGCATGGCGACGCTTCTTCGCGCATTTTCATGATCCGCTTGTTTATCTCTTGCTTGTGGCGGTGGCCATTGCGCTGCTGGCGTGGGTCATCAAGGGCAGTGTTGGCTGGCCAGTGGATGCCCTGGTCATCGCCAGCATCGTCTTGCTGAATGCCGTGCTCGGCTTTGTGCAAGAAGCCAAGGCGGAGGACGCGGTGGCGGCGCTGGCGCAGATGACGCCTGCCACGTCCTCGGTGTTGCGTGATGGTCAGGTGCTGAGAGCGCCAAGCGCCGAACTGGTACGCGGCGACGTGCTGGTGCTTGCCGAAGGCGATGCGGTGGGTGCCGATGCACGACTGCTGCACGCCGCGACATTGCGGATACAGGAGGCCTCGCTCACCGGCGAGAGCGAGGCGGTACTGAAGGATACCGCGACGCTGCCAACGGCAACCGCGCTGGGCGATAGGCTCAACATGGTTTTCAAAGGCACCGACGTTGCCGAGGGAAGCGGACGCGCGGTGATCACCGCCACTGGCATGGACACCCAAGTCGGATCGATTGCCGAGTTGCTGGAAGCGACAGAGGAAGCACCAACTCCGCTGGAGAAGGAAATCGCCGGCGTCGGCCGGATGTTGGGCATCGCCGTCGTGGTGATTGCCGTGGTGGTGGTAGTCACGGTCCTGCTGGTGTCCAAACCGCGCGACGCGGCCGATGTAATCGAAGTATTGCTGCTTGGCGTTTCGCTGGCGGTGGCCGCCGTGCCGGAAGGGCTGCCGGCGATCCTGTCCGTAGTTCTGGCCATGGGTGTGCAGCGAATGGCGAAGCACCACGCCATCGTCAAACAGCTCTCTTCGGCGGAAACCCTGGGCTCCGCGTCGGTGATCGCCTCAGACAAAACCGGCACCCTGACCCGCGCGGAAATGACCATCGTGCAGGTGATCACCGCCTCTGGCAGCACCCATCTGACGGGAGCGGGATACGCACCGGTTGGTCAGGTGGAACATGACGGACGCAAGCTGGAAAGTGGTCCGTTGTGGGCTGAACACATCGTGATGCTGAGCGGTGGCAGTCTGGCGGGCAATGCCGAGTTACGTCAGGCCGCTAACGGCGAGTGGGAAATTCATGGCGATCCCACCGAAGCGGCGTTTCTCGTCGCCGAACAAAAGCTGGGTGTGACGGCGCGCCGCGAACAGCGCTTCACCCGCAGCGGCGAAATTCCGTTCACCTCGGAACGCAAGATGATGTCGACCATCGACATCGATCACGAGCACGACGATCAGTCGATAGTGATTAGCAAGGGTGCGCCGGATGTATTGCTGGGGCGCTGCAATCGGCTGCGGGTGGGTTTGGATGTCGTCGCTCTGGACGATGCGCGACGAGCCAAGATACTCGCCGATGTCGACACCCTGTCAGACGCCGCCTTGCGCACCTTGGCCGTCGCCTACCGTCCGCTGACGCCGGCGGAAGGTGGGCACGCGACTGAAGCGCTGGAAAACGATCTGGTGTTTGTCGGCACGGTCGGCATCATCGATCCGCCACGGCCTGAAGTCGCCGTCGCCATTGCCGAGGCCAAACGCGCCGGCATCCGCATCATCATGATCACCGGTGACCACCCGCGCACCGCGGCGCGCATCGCCGCGGATCTGGGCATCGTCGAAGCCGGTGCCAGCGCGTTGACCGGGATCGAGATCGACGCGCTGGACCCCGCCGCCTTCGCCGAAGCCGTGCGCAAGACCTCAGTGTTTGCGCGCGTGGCGCCCGCGCACAAACTGCGCATCGTCGACGCTCTGCAGGCCGATGGCGACGTGGTCGCGATGACCGGCGATGGCGTCAACGATGCGCCTGCACTCAAGTCGGCCGACATCGGCATCGCCATGGGTATGACCGGCACCGAAGTCACCCGGCGTGCGGCCAAGATGATTCTGGTTGACGACAACTTCGCGACCATCGTGCAGGCCGTGCGCGAAGGTCGCGCGATCTTCGACAACATCCGCAAGTTTCTGCGCTATCTGCTGGCCGGCAACATGGGCGAAGTGCTGACCGTGTTTCTGGGCGTGATTGGCGCCGGGGTGATTGGCCTGACCGACGGCAGCGGCGCGGTGGTGTTGCCTTTGCTCGCCACCCAGATCCTGTGGATCAACCTGATCACCGACTCGTGGCCAGCCTTGGCCATGGGTGTGGATCCCGCGACAGACGACGTCATGGCGCGCAAGCCGCGGCGACTGACTGACCGCGTCATCGACGCGCAGATGTGGTGGGGAATCATGCAGGTCGGCCTCGTGGTCGCCGTCATCACCTTGCTGACCATGGACAGCCAATTGCCGGGCGGCCTGATCGAAGGCGAGCACGACCTCGCCAGCGCGCGTACCGCCGGCTTTACCGTGTTGGTCCTCGCCCATCTGTTCAATGCGTTCAATGCCCGCTCGGAGACCACCACCGCGTTTGCCAACCTGTTCGCCAATCCGTGGCTGTGGGGCGCGATTGCATTGTCGGTGTCGCTACAAATCGCCGTCGTCCACCTTGACTTTCTCAACCATGCATTCGGCACTGTGCCTTTGGCTCTGGATCAGTGGATGCTGTGCATAGCGATGGCGAGCGTGGTGCTTTGGTTTGGCGAACTGCGCAAGCTCGCGCGCAGCTTGCTGTTTCGGAAGCAAGGCATGCCGGCATGAACACCGCGCTGGCTTTGCAACGCAGGCACTGACCGTGAACGTGCTCGCTCTCAACATGGGCTCCAGCAGTCTCAAAGCGGTCAGCTATTCGCTGTCGGCCGTTGCCACACGCGCTGAGTCAACCACGTCGCAGACCGGCAGAGTTTCGTTAGTTTCAGAATTTGCCGCGTCGACATCCGCCGAAGCGCATGCCGACCAATTGCTGGCTCAGTTGGTGAAGGACTTGCCCACCTTGAGCGACCGCCCTAGCGCGGTGCTGCACCGAATCGTACACGGCGGCGACCGCGCGGGACCGCTGGAACTGACTCCCTTGGTCGTGCGCGAGTTGCAAGAATTGTCGCCACTGGCGCCGCTGCACCAGCCACCTGCCCTCGCTTTGGTCGCCGCCGCACGCGAGCGCTGGCCCGCGGCCTTGCAGATCGGCGTGTTCGACACTTCCTGGCATCAGAGCATCGCTGAAAAGCACCGCCTGTTCGCGCTGCCATACGCGCTGTATGCCAAGGGGGTGAAACGCTACGGATTCCATGGCCTCGCCTTCCAATCGGCCATGCGGCGATTGGCTAAAGCGCAACCTGAACTTGCAAATGGTCGCGTCGTCCTCGCGCACTTGGGCGGCGGCAGCAGTCTGTGCGCAGCCCTCGGAGGGCGCAGCGTCAACACCACGATGGGCATGACGCCACTTGGCGGCCTTGTCATGGCGACTCGTTCAGGATCGCTGGATCCGGGCGTGTTGCTGCACCTGCAACGTAAACTGGGGCTATCACCGCAACAAATCGATCAAATGCTTTGGCGTGAGAGCGGTCTGCTGGGCCTGTCGGTCGAGTCAGGTGATATGCGTAACCTGCTGAGTTCCAAAAGCGAAGGTGCCCACCGCGCCATCGATGTATTCGTCGCCGGTGTTGTCGAGTCCATCGCAGCAATGGCGGCCAGCATTCAAGGCATCGATGCTTTGGTTTTTTCCGGGGGCATAGGCACCCATGCGGTAGCGATTCGATCACGGGTGATGGCTGAACTAGCCTGGATCGGCATCCGCATTGACTCACATCTAAATGCAATTGGAAGTTTCGAAATATCGGCAGCAGCGAGCCCCGTCCGGACCTTCGTGGTGCCGGTGGATGAAGAACTGGAAATGGTCACTGGCTGGTTGCCGTGGCGCGACGAGGCTGGGGCCTCGACGTCAAATCACTAACAGGCATCGCGCCGCTGCAAGCGGGCCGCAGCACGTCCGGTGGCGAGGCGCGTCAGGTGTCAATACTGTTCGGTTAGGCTGCAAACCTAGAAACCGTCATTCCGGCGGACGCCGGAATCCATGTTGGGATTGCGACGTAGGTGAAGTGGATTCCGGCGTTCGCCGGAATGACGAGCCTAAACGAACAGTATTGCGTCAGGTGTTGCTGGTAAGCACCGGAGCGAAGCCACCGCCGGGCGTACGAAAATTCGTAGTTTGCCCTTGGTACATACGCGCGGCATACAGCAGGGGCTGACCGCGATAGGCATAACAACGGATATCCACTTTCAGCCTATCGCCGCCGGAAGCCACCTGCCGTTCGCTAGGCGGCACGATGTTCTGGGCGACATACACACCGCGACCCATCTCATCCCACACCCGCCGAGTGAGCTTGTCGCCGCGGTAGCTGGCTTTGCTGCCAAATCCTGCGGCCGGCTTGAAGAAGAGGTGTCGTCGATCGGTCCACATAGCGTCCCGATTCTCCGCTGTCAGCAACTGCGTTGTCGGCACCGCTGCCGTCAGCACATCTACCACCTCTCGATTCGCCCCCGCCTCGTGCAGGAAATTGCGATTGCCGAGCAAACTGAGATTGCGCTTGTCGGCATACAACGCATGCGCACGCGGATGCGGGCTGAGCACCACCTCGCCCTCCAGATACGCATCACGCAGATCCGCTTGCGCCGTTTGCTGCAGGGCGAAATCGGTCAACCGGTTGTAGACCAAGTCCACCGCCATGCCCTTCAGCACAAGTCGACCCTGCTGCCGGGTCAGTTGCTCCGGTCCTGCAATCTCCGCCAAGTACCCGCTGCGACGCAGTAATTCGCGGTACATCACGAACTCTGGGTAAAGATACTGCTCATGCGGATTCTCATCGACGATGGCAACCGATCGCAGCGGCATTGACCCACGCTGCAGCTGCCATTCCTTCAGCATGCTGGCGAGCACGGCTTGATCCATCAGCGCCGCGTCGGTGGGCGGATGGGTCAGGCCTGGGATGCAGGCCCGCTGAGCCCGACCCAGCACCGCGTTGAGCAACGCCCCGCCGGGATTGGTGTTGATCTCGATGAGCTTGGGCCCGTCGGCACCAAGGTGAAAGTCCAAACCCAACAGGCCTCCCGGCGAGCCTGGATCGAACTGTGCAATTTCAGGCGCCCAGCGCAAGACCGCCGCACGGTAGGCCGCCAGCCCCACGACGCTTTCAACTGCCGCCACCACATGCGCCATGGCGTGAATGTGCTCACGGGAAACGAACACCGGCAGCGCAGCAAACAAATGCGGGTGTGTTTCGGCCCATGCCTGCGGCAAACCCAGCGCACCCAACACGGACTCAAGCTCGGCATGCAACGCTTGCGCATCAACACCAATGCAGACGCAGTCGCGATTCAATTGATCAAAAAAGCTCGGCGCCGCACACAGCGTGGCGCAGGCATCGGAATCTGTGATTGGTGAATGTGTCTGCATGAGTGGCAAGCGAAAGGCGGCAAATTCACTCTACGCGAGTTGCCGGCGTGGCTCGGTGCGCTAAGGAAACGCCAGCATCATGCAAGAGCGATCAATTCCCCAGTTAAACATGCCCTGGCAAAGTGCGCGCCTTGACCACTAAATTGGTGCGGAAATAGGAATCGAATACTGGCTGGAAACGCAGCAATTGCTGCACATCAACGAACAACAGCGCAGCAGATACCCAGAAAAATACCCGATCCCGCGTGCGATGCCTTTTGCATCCGATCCACAAGGGCAGCGAATAGTGACTTTCCTAACCCGAATTTTTCATAAATGCGGACGGATGCGCCTTGAATTGACGACCCCCACAAGCGAGCGCAAGCTCGTGGAGAGCATCCTTTACTCCACCGGAGTAGGCACCAATGCAGCGTCTGCCAACAAAGCACTCGACCTCGCAAAAGCCGGAAAGCCAAGCTCACGAGAAGGCGCAGTCCCGCAAAACATCACCCCGCGAAGTGCCAGCGGACAGTCCGGAAGTGCAAGCGTTCCTGAAACGCAACCCGACGGGCAAGGTGCGGGTGCTGAACGCGGCGGAAGTGCTGAGGTAGGGCGAGAAAATCAGGGGGCGCTCGCCAATACTTGGACGGTCAAGGGCTTACTGCAAGCGAGGCGCTGAAACAGGCCCACACACCAAATGCAAACTGGCTGGAGGGACAGCAGCCGCCTGTTGGCGATTCCCCTCATCATGTTGTGCCTTGCGGCACTCACGCAGAAGCTGATTCGTCTGACGTTCAACCAGTCAAGGCCAAGTATACGATGTCGCATTCCGCGCGGACTTTCCCGCTGGGGCAACCGTCACCGGGAAGATGGGAGACGGCGCGCAGCGGGCTGATGTTGTGGCGAGCGCCGCGCAGTTGCCTAGCGATGCGAAGAAAGACCCCACATACCACACCGCAAAAGGCTGCTAGTTCTGTCCCACAAAGCCATTGGTCAAAGGGGCTCGGATCGCATCCCTGGCGACACGACCGCCTGCGAGTGACTGAACGCCTGCGCGTGCTGCGGAAAAGCCGCAAGAGCGCTTTGTTATTGCTGCGCCCTTCCTGACGTCCACCAGGTCCATGCCGCGTGACTGATTGGCGGGCTGACTCATCGCGCCGTTCTTGCGCAGTTCTCTCTTGCGGAGTACCTTGTTTGTGAGCCCTTGAGCCGCCTGAACCACCTTACCCAAGTCCAGGGGAACGGTCGTAGGCGTGCCAAGGGCTTCGTCGTTGTAGTACCTGAGCTTCCGCGGAAATTTCCGTCGGCGTGGCCGTGGTCATGCATGATCGCGGTACTCAGCGATTCTATCTGCATGAGGTTGTTGCAAAAGAGAAGCTCCGAACGCCCTTCAAGACCGGTGCATTGACCACCCCGAGGGGTGCGCAGACCGGAGGAGCCGGAGCCATCCTGACGATACTCCATCGGGCGATGGTTGTGGACTTCCCGCGCAGCCTTGGCAAACGTCGTTTCTTGCGCCTCGACCATCGCTCCACACGCCGGCTTGCGTCCATTTGTGACCCGGCTCTTTTGTCCTGGGCTAATGTCGGCTGTCAGCGGTCTTTTTTGCGGCAAGCCGCCATTTCGGCGTCTGACATCACTCGCTTGTACGTGCATTTCGTAACGGCCGTGTTCTGAGTCTGACGCGATTGACATCCAATCCAACCTTCTCGGTATGAACCGCCTCCTCCCGGAATCAGGCCGTAACTCTTGCAGCATGATTGCCTGTCCTCAATCCATTCAGTCCCGAATGCGCATTGCGGCTGTGTCTCAGACTCTGCTTGGATCACCACTGCCGTTTCGGTCGAGCGGCGCACACGAGAATCAGGCGGCAGTTGGAGGTAGGTCTGAGGAGTTGCTGCAATTGCTGAGGTTGGCACCGAGACTTGAGGCGCATACCCGGTGGCAACCACCGCTCGACCGTAGGCGACTGAGAGCAGCGAGACGGCATCAAGGTTGCCGCCAGTTTCTCGATCCACTGCCGCAATCGCATCGTCCATCGCCTGGCGTCTGACCGGCTCAGACATAAAACTGGCATTCCTTTCCTGCCAATCGGCCGCTGTGCTGTTCCACTGAGTTTGAGCCAAGGCGGCTTCATCGGATTCTCTCGGAGCGGTCGATTCGACCTTGGTGGACCCCGTCGCGATAATTTCAGAGCCGGTTGGCGGTCGCGCGGCAGTTGAACTCCCGACAGCAGGGTTGAGCTGTGTGGTCGTAGCAGACGGGTTCGATTGCGAAGAAGGTTTCGTCGCGACCTGACCTTGCTCGGGGGCTGGGCTCACGAGCAGCCCAGCTACAACCAGAGTAGCGATTACGATGCCACCAATAACGCCGCCCCAGTTGTTCGCTGGCTCAGCCCCGCCAACTTTCCCAAGGCTCGGCGGAAGACGTTCAATCCTCGGCAAGCTCCCGCTGTTTGGCGCGGCCGCGGATCTTGTGCCTGCGTCCTCAAATTCATTTGAATCGAGTTGCTGCCCGTCGGCTAATTGTTCCTCGAAGTCGCTGAGAGATTGATCGACGTTATCAAGCGCCGCCATCATCTCCGCATCCTCCGGCGAGTTGACCCAAGCTTGCTGACCTATGTTGGAGCCAAACTCCGGGCTTGATGGCGTCGAAGTACCCGCCCATCCATCCACGCGAGGCGGGATAGTTTCCGCGTCTAGTTCGTCGACGAGCCAATCGTCATTCTCGACTGCCTCATCGACATCCACACCCCGCGCTTCCCCTCCTTGATCTCCGATGGGGTGCGCATGCTCCATCTGGTGATGTTTACGGCAAAGGGTGACCAGATTGCGATAACTGTTCGTGCCACCGCGGCTACGGTGAACGATGTGATGCGCGTCAAGGATTGCCCCGTCAATTTCGCGTGCGCCGCACAAGCAACAAGCATAGTTATGCCAGTGCTTCAATCTGAGGCGCTTGTAGTCCCAGTTCCTTGGATAGTCCAGGTAATGTTGATCGATGCAGACCAAATCGCGCCGGTGGGCTCGTAGCACTTTTAGTACCGTTGAATTTCGAACGCGAT
>JANNWF010000060.1:0-12697 GCA_031408455.1 Pseudoxanthomonas sp.
TCCCAGTTCATCTCGACGGTGCCCGTGAATGCGGACTCGCCGTCTTTGCCCTTGGTGTTGAGCACAACACGCTCGCCGTACGAGGTGCCACCCGTGACCTGCACCTCCGCCGGCGCCATTGCCTTGAGCATGGCAATGTTCTCGTCAAAATCCGGCTTGCCCCGCTCGGCTTCCATCATCGTTGCTCGCTCGGGTGCCATCAGCTTGACCAACTTGTCGAAGTCGCCGGCGCGCATTGCCTCAATGGTGGCGAGAAAGGCTTCAGCTGGCTCGCCGCCGTCGGCCGCCATGGGAGTGCCCTTCGGCGCCTGCAAGAGCTCCGCATCGAAACTCGCGTCGACGCCCATGTGGTCGCTGAAAAACGAATTGAAGTAGTGCACGTGGCCGGCGACGCGATTGCCATTGCGCACTAGGCCGCGCACACCTCCCGTGCCGGAGCCGCCGAACTGCACTTCCTTGCCGTTCGCATGCAACTGGAAGCTGCCCGACACGCCACCGTCGCCATCGGCCATCAGCACGACGCCATTGGCTCCGTCGCGCAGCACTTCCTCGATCACGTCAGACGGATCGTTGGCTTCCGCCAACTTCTGGTTGTCGACCGGCTTCTCGAGCAGCGCGATCACGTAGTACTCGGGCGAGTCGCGGTCGATGAAGGCGTACGACACTGCCGGGGTAAAGCGATTGTCCGACGCTTCTTGATTCCGGTCGGCGTTCGCATCCTGCCGCAGCACGGCGAAGCCCGCCGCGGCACCGGGCGTTGCGGGCGCGATCGTCATCTTCTCCGGCGGGGTGGGAGCTCGGTTACATGCGGCTAGCGCAATCACCCCCAGCAGGGCTGTCCATTTGGCGAAGCGGAGCAGGTCGAGCGAGAACGAGCGATGTGTGGTCATGGGATTTCCCTTGGTTGTCGTGGTTCTTTCGGCTGCGCGGCTGTATCAGTTGCGCGGTTGTATCAACGCCGAACTCGGCCTTGTTCATTGCTAGATCCGAAGTATCCGAACCACGGCCGGGGAATCTGGCGATTGGCGCCAAAGATTGCCGGAACCGGCTTGAGCAAGGCTCTCTAGCAGACTCTGCAACGCCAGCCATTCGTCCAAGGCAATGGCCCGAGGGTCTGGTGCAATGGAGCGTCCCTCAGAGTCCATGTGACGGTCCCGAGGGCTGAGTTCTCACGCGCGACTGGGCTGCAAGCTGTTGGTAGGCATGCGCATATGCCTCTCCCAATAGTCCAGCGTTTAGTTGGATCCAGTGGACATCAATCGTGTCGGCGTGAATCTGCAACAGTCCAACGATGTCAGCTCGATCTTGCACACGGGATGGATCGTCGACGCAGGCCAACAGTTTCATCAGCACCAAGCCCGCGGGTGAGACCACCACCAGTTCCATTCCTTGCCAAGACACTGGGTCTCTGATTGCGTCCCGGATCAGGCCGCGTCCAAGCTCCTGACGCGCGAGCAGCAGATCGACCCACTCGGCGATTTCCGGGAGATCCGGCAGGGGATGCCGCACAAAGCGCGCAAATCCATCGCCGGCTGCTTCGGCCGCGCGTTCGAATCCCAATGCTCGAAGCGCAGTTTCGGCACGATCGATATCGTTGTAATCAATCAGAAAATCGATGTCCTTAGTGCCGCGCGGCAGTCCGTGCGCCGCGACGGCCATGCCGCCGGCAATTGCGTGCGCGATGTCGGAGCGCACGAAGGCGCGGACGACATCCTCCAGCATCTGGATCAATCGACCGGGCGCGGTGGTCATGGACGTGATGTTAGCGCTAGAGCGGTCTGGCCAGCGGAGGGCCAGAGTCTCGACGACCAAGCACAGTCAGATCGAGCTAACAGGAATCGGCTGCACAGACGCCGCTCATCTCCTGATCTTAAAGTTCGCATAATCAATATTATGTAAACTTACTCAAGATCACGCGCAACGCGAAAGCCTAGCCTTGCATTGGTAATGGTCGGTACGGCGTTCAAACGAAACGCTGAACGCACTTGGTCAGGTGCACTGGCCCACGATGCGCCGCGGATGGTGCGGCGGCTGCAGCCGTCGTTCACCCATGCACTACCGTCGGCGGGTGCGCGCTGGTAGGTGTCGTGCCAGCAGTCTTCAACCCACTCTGAGACGTTACCGACAATGTCCTGAAGCCCAAATCGATTGGCTTCGAACTGGCCCACGGGTGCGGGCCCCCAGTAGCCATCCGAGTAGTTATCGAACGCATTCACCCAGTTGCGCTTGCTCGCGGAGCGATCACTGGCGCCGGTCAGGTTGCCGACGTATTCGGTCGGCGACGCGTCTCCCCATGGATAGCGGGCATCGACGCCGGCGCGCAAGACGTACTCGAACTCCGCCTCAGACGGCAGTCGATAGCGCTTGCCACTCTCCGCACCTAGCCAATCCGCGTAGGCTTTGGCGTCATTCCAGGAGACATGGATAACCGGCAGATCATCAGCGGCCTTCTTGCCTTGATGGTCGTTCTCCCAGTTGATCCGGCTGCGCTCGACCATGCTGCCGCTTTTCTCATCGTAGATGGTCGATTTCTTGGCGCGAACACTATCGGCGCTGTAACTGGTCGCCTGCACAAACGCGCGAAACTCAGCCACCGTGATTTCCTGTCGACTGAGCGAGAAACCGCGTGCGAAAGTGACTTGATGCACAGGCCCCTCACTTGGGCGGCGATCTTGTTCGGCACTACTGGCACCCATTCGAAACGAACCGACTGGGATGACCACCATCTCGGGTGCGGGTGTGCCCGACTTCAGCGAATCGCGGATACGTTGTCCGGGCTCCAAGCCACCGTAAATGCGTGCGCGCTCAATGCGGTTACGTAAATCCTCAATGCCCTCTGACTGCGCCGAGACAGCTTCCAACTCGGTTAGTAGATTGCCGGCGGCGACAAGCTCGCCGCGCATGATGTGTGCGTTTGCGCGCTCGACAATTCCAGCCGCCCGGCGCTGCCGCAATTCGACCACGCGCGTCGTCGCGTTTTGGACGGCATTCGATCCCGTACCAACCGTGATCGCATCCACTAACAGTTGGTCTGCTCGCGCGTAATTGGAATTTTCGGCGGCGTCGGTTGCCGCTTGAATCAGGCTCGCTTCGACGGCCAACAATCCGTCTTTGGCGGCCTGATTGTGTGGATCCAGTTTGAGCACCTCGCGATACGTCGACATGGCGCTGTCTGCACTTGGATCGAGCAACTTGCCAGCCGCCAGCAAGCGTTGTGCCTCACGCAGCAGCAACGCAATTTCCTGCCCTGCCCTTAGCTTTGCTGCGAACTCGCCGACTTGCGGATCGCCCGGCCGGATCCGCGCTAACACCCGCTCCAGCGCGGCAGCCCCCTGCAAGTCGCCGGCTGCAATCAATTGTTCACCACGAGTCAAGAGTTGCTCGGCGATGTCCGCGACCGCCGATAAGGCGGCGGGATGCTCAGGCTGAGTCGCAAGCACGGCCATATACAAAGACAGCGCATTACCCTCGCCTTCATTGAGCCGCCCCGCAGCGAGCGCAGCCGCCGCGCGCGTCATTGTGGCGTCAGTGGTTTCCTCGGGATTGTCGGTTGGCTGCGGATGCCATTCGTCAGCCGATGACTCAGCATCCAACAGTTGTTGCCGACGCTCAGGATCGCGCAGAGACTCTGTTTGCGGTGATTTGTCGGCCGCTTGCTCGCTGTCGGCGGGCGCTGGATTAACGGCCTTGGTGCTGGCGTCGGGAGCGTGTTCGGGTGCTTCGGTGGGCTTGCAGGCGCTCAGAGAAAACGTCGCAAAAGCTACCAATAAAAGCCACTTAATCATACATTTACAAAACACATCTAATGTTTTAAATAAGTTGCAGAAGCGGCGACGGCAACTCGAAACCCAGCATGAAAACCCATCTCCTTCAGCGGTTTCCCACGGTAGGCTATCGCATGGGCGGGCGCAACCAACGGGGCTGGCGTCACCAAACAGGAGTGTTTTCAGCTGCATGGACGTTGCATTTATTGATAATCCGGCGCAATTGGACGCGTGGCAGGCGGCGCTCAATCCCGCGCTGCTGGCGATGGACACCGAGTTTGTCCGCGAACGAACTTACTTCGCTCAATTGGGCTTGGTGCAGGTGGCCGCAGGCGGCGCGATTGGGTTGGTCGATCCGCTATCGGATGGTAATCCGGAAGCACTGGCGCGATTGCTTGAACGCAGTTCAACCATCGTCATGCACAGCGCCAGCGAAGACCTGGAAGCACTGCTGGTCGCCTGCCGGCGCCTGCCGGAACGGCTATTTGACACTCAGATCGCGGCCAGTTTGGCTGGACTGGGTGCCGGCCTGAGCTTGCAAAAACTCATTGAGGCAACCGTCGGTGTGGCCTTATCCAAATCAGAAACCCGCACTGACTGGCTGCGGCGCCCTTTGTCGGCCGCGCAGCTCGCCTACGCAGCGGACGACGTGCGCCATCTGGTGGCGGCGGCCGAAGTGATCATTGAGCGCTTGCAGTCGCTCGGCCGATTGGATTGGGTGGAGCAAGATTGCGCGCGAATGCTGAGCGCCGCTGCATCCGAAAGCGTCAATCCGCACCCTCACCTCGCCTTTCGTCCCGCGCAACGGCTACCGGCGGCGGCACAGATCCGAATTCGGCGTTTGCTTGGCTGGCGTGACGCCGAGGCGCGACGCGCAAACAAGCCGCGAGGGTGGATCCTCGACAACGCCTTGGTGGTGCGATTGGCCGAGCGCCCGCCGGCAACGCGAGATGCGCTCGATCAAGTACTCGACAGCACGCCGGGTGCCCCGCGCAAGCATAGGGATGTATTGTGGGACGAGCTCTCGCGGACCGCATCGGCCGACGAACGCGACATGCCATTGGCCAGCGATCCTGGCAGTAGCGAGCGCGCCCTCTTGAAGCGTATGCAAGAGGCAGTGGCGGCATTGGCCGTCACCCTTGATCTACCCGAGGGCATATTGGCGGCGCGCCGACATCTTGAATCGTTGGTGGCGGATCAAGCCTGGCCATCGGCGTTGGAGGGCTGGCGGCGACCGCTGTTGGAGCCGGCCATTGGGTTCGCCATTCGTTGATTGGCCGCAGCGGGATTGCTCGACATTTCGAACCAGCACATTTGGGCTAGCCAGCCGCGTCACGCGCCGCTATGATGGCGCGCTTCGTGGGGCGGTAGCTCAGCTGGGAGAGCGTCGCGTTCGCAATGCGAAGGTCGTGGGTTCGATCCCCATCCGCTCCACCACTTTTTTCCAGCGTCATGCGGTTTGGCTGTGCACCCGTTCGCAGGCAAATCGCAGTTGCATGACAACGGCGCCTTCGTGGCGCCGTTGTTGTTTCCGGCGCGCAGCAAGGATTGTCAGGCTCGCGCGCTTTCATCGGCTGCAAGGCCCCGTAGCTCAGATGGATAGAGCGTCCCCCTCCTAAGGGGAAGGTCGCACGTTCGAATCGTGTCGGGGCCGCCAGCGATGGCTGGCGCTCGAAATCGGTGTTCGCATGCTGGCCGCGGTGCCACCTGAGCCGCGTTATTGATTCGTATCTAAGTTGGAGGATTTATGTCTGCACATATTTTGGCTGCACTGGGGCTCGGCACCGCCGAATCCGGCACGTATTTGGGTCAGGGCGAATGGTCGAAGACGCGCGATGCCGGCGCGCTGACCTCGGTCAACCCAGCGACCAATGAGCCCATCGCCACCGTGTACGCGAGCTCAGCCAGCGATTACGAAACCCTAGTCACGCGTGCAGAAGCGGCATTTGCCGTGTGGCGAGTCACGCCAGCGCCGCGACGTGGCGAAGCCATCCGCTTGTGCGGCGAAGCCTTGCGCAAGCACAAAGACGCATTGGGCAGCTTGGTCGCGCTTGAGATGGGCAAGATCAAGGCCGAAGGCGATGGCGAAGTGCAGGAGATGATCGACATCGCCGATTTCGCAGTCGGTCAGAGTCGCATGATGTACGGCTTGAGCATGCATTCCGAGCGGCCGGGCCATCGCATGTTTGAGCAGTGGCATCCGCTTGGCCTGGTCGGCGTGGTCAGTGCGTTCAACTTTCCGGTCGCCGTGTGGGCTTGGAACACGTTTTTGGCGGCCATCTGTGGCGATATCAGCATCTGGAAGCCGTCACCGAAGACGCCGCTGACGGCTGTCGCATCGATGAAAATCTGCAATGAAGCGCTGCGCACCGCGGGCTTTCCGGATCTGTTTTTCCTGTTCAACGATGCCGGCACCGAACTGGCGCAGACCTTTGTCGACGACAAGCGTATTCCGCTGATCAGTTTCACCGGCTCGACTCACGTCGGTCGCATGGTCGGCGAGCGCGTGGCACGGCGGATGGGTCGTTCGCTGCTGGAGTTGGGCGGCAACAACGCGATGATCGTCGACGAGTCGGCCGACATGAAGTTGGCCATTCCAGCGATCGTGTTTGGCGCGGTCGGCACTGCCGGTCAGCGCTGCACCAGTACGCGCCGCGTGTTCGTGCAAAGTTCGATCTTTGCTGAGGTGGTGGAGACACTGGTCAAGGCGTATCGCCAAATTGAAGCGCGTATCGGCGATCCGAATGAGCCTTCAACGCTGATGGGTCCGCTGATTGATAAGGCGGCTGTGGCGGGATACCAGAAGGCCATTCAACAAGCGATTGCGGCTGGTGGCGTGGTCCGCTCGGGTGGTCAAGTGCTGGATCGCCCCGGCAATTTTGTGCAGCCGACCTTGATCACTGGTGTCGACAACAGTTGTACCGTCGTGCAAACCGAAACCTTCGCGCCGATCCTGTACGTGATGCCGTTCGACACGCTGGACGAAGCCATCACGATGCAGAATGCCGTGCCGCAAGGACTGTCGTCGGCCATTTTCACCGCTAAAGTGAAGGCTGCTGAGAAATTCTTGACGGCAGCGGGATCAGACTGCGGCATTGCAAACGTCAACATCGGCACTTCAGGTGCCGAGATCGGTGGTGCGTTTGGCGGCGAGAAAGAAACCGGAGGTGGTCGCGAGTCTGGATCTGATTCGTGGAAGGTCTACATGCGGCGGCAAACCAACACCATCAACTATTCCGATGCGCTGCCGTTGGCGCAGGGCATCAAGTTTGATTTTTGAGCGGAATGGCAATCCTTCCCGTAGCGCTCGTCATCCCGGCGACTGTGAGCGCAGCGCGAGTAAAGCCGGGATCCAGCTCTGTTTGAACTTGGTCTGGACCCAACCGCTGGATTCCGGCGTTCGCCGGAATGACGGTGCTGGAGGGCTTGGCCTTAAAGGAACCGCCATTGAGTCCTGAGCGCGTTAATTTTTGAGTGCGCCTAATGACTTTGTCGACGATTCCAGTAGCCTTTCGCCAATCATGAACACAGCGCCCACCCGGCCCACATCGACGGCAGCCATCGTCAGCCTCAGTTTTGGGGCTGCCAGCTGGCTGCTTCTGCCTATTTTGGCGGCCATCGTTGCGGTCGTCGCGGGCCACATGGCGCGCGGCGAAATTCGCCGTAGTGGTGGTGCCATTGATGGCGACGGCATGGCGCTGGCGGGCTTGATTCTTGGCTATTTGAATCTGGCCGCCGGCGTGTTGACGGTACTGGTGATCGTGTTCGGGGTGGCAGTGTTCCTGGGCTTGGCCGGTATCAACGGCCACTGACGATCAGGCCAGACCTTTCACCATGTATTCCCTCGCCCGCTCATTGCTGTTTCGCCTCGATCCTGAGCGCGCGCATGGGCTTGGTTTGCAGGCTATCGAAGCCACTTACCGCAGTGGTTTGAACCCGTTGCTGGCGGTGCGACCCAAACCCATGCCAGTGAAGGCGATGGGTCTGACCTTCGAGAATCCGGTAGGCATTGCCGCCGGCATGGACAAGAACGGTGCCTACATCGACGCGCTTGCAGCGCTCGGGTTTGGATTCATCGAGATCGGCACGGTCACCCCGAAGGCGCAGGTCGGCAATCCGCGTCCACGCATGTTTCGGTTGCCGAAACAGCAGGCAATCATCAATCGGTTGGGCTTCAACAACGAGGGAGTTGATGCACTTCTGAAGAACGTCGAGCGCGCGCGTTATCGCGGCGTGCTCGGTATCAACATCGGCAAGAACGCGACCACGCCGAACGAGCGCGCCGCTGACGACTACCTGCACTGTCTGGAGCGCGTGTATCCGGCGGCCAGCTATGTGGTTGTCAATATTTCTTCGCCCAATACCAGTGGCCTGCGCGACTTGCAGCAAGAAGACGCCTTGCGTCGACTGATCGGCACCTTGCGTGAGCGCCAAGAGCTGCTCGCCGCCAAACATGGTTCGCGCAAACCGCTGTTGGTAAAGATCGCACCCGACCTGTTCGATTTCGAAATCGACGCTATGGCCGAGGTGTTCGAGCGGGCACAGATTGATGGTGTGATCGCCACCAATACGACGGTGGATCGCAGCCAAGTCTCCGGCCAGCAACATGCCAATGAAGCGGGTGGCTTGTCAGGCAAGCCGCTGTACGCGCACTCGACTTACTTGCTGCGTCGCCTGCGCGCTCGCTTGCCGACTTCGATTCCGATCATCGGTGTCGGCGGGATTTCCAGCGGCGCGGATGCTGCGGGCAAGATCGCCGCGGGTGCCACCGTGATCCAGTTTTACACTGGGTTGATCTATCAGGGCCCAGCACTGATCCGCGAATGCGTCGAAGCGATCCGGCGTCGCCGGGAAGCGCCCAGCAGCACCGGATGAGCGACTACACCCTGCGGCCCAACGCGCCGCTGGCCGCGCTCAGCACCTTTCGGGTGACCGCACGGGCGCAACTGCTAGCCGACGTCCGCAGCGTCGATGGCTTGGCCGATCTATTCGCCCACCCGGACTACGCGCGTTTGCCCGCTTTAATACTGGGCGAAGGCAGCAATCTGCTGCTCGCCGGCGATGTGCCGGGGCTGCTGGTGTCTTTGTCGCTGCCCGGCATCGATGTGCTGCACGACGATGGCAATCGCGCCTTGATCCGCGTCGCAGCGGGCGAGCGTTGGGACGACCTGGTGCACTGGAGCGTGGCGCGCGGTCTGCACGGCCTGGAAAACATGGCCCTCATCCCCGGCTCGGTGGGTGCCTCGCCCATCCAGAACATCGGTGCCTACGGCGCTGAAGTCGCCGAGTTCATTCGCACCGTCGAAGCCTTGGATCGGCAGTCGCTAGACATCGTCAGGTTGCCGCGTGAGGCATGTGCTTTCGGCTACCGCGACAGCATCTTCAAGCAACAGCCCGAGCGCTGGGTGATTGTGGCGGTTGAGTTTGAGCTGGACCGCCAACGGCCGTTGCGACTCGACTACACCGGTGTGCGCGAAACGCTGAGCAGCATGGGCGTTGATTCGCCGCGACCGCTGCATGTGGCAGAAGCGGTGAGTCGCTTGCGCGCCTCGAAGCTGCCGAATCCAATTCTGATCGGCAATGCGGGCAGCTTCTTCAAAAACCCTACGGTGGATCGCTCAATTTGGGAGCCGCTGGCGCTCGCATTCCCATCAATGCCGGTGTTTGGACACGCCAATGAGAGCGCCAAGCTTTCGGCGGGGTGGCTGATCGAACAATGCGGCTGGAAAGGGCGTCGCGAGGGCGATGCCGGCGTATCAGACATGCATGCGCTGGTCCTGGTCAATCATGGCAACGCCAGTGGCTTGCAGATTCTGGAGTTGGCTAGACGAGTTGCCACAAGCGTGAAAGAGCGCTTCGGTGTCGAGATCGAACCGGAGCCGCGCATCGTCGGCGCGACGTGGTGAGCGCGACGTGATTAGTGAAGCGCCGCCACGCTCGGATTTGGCTACCGCCAGTTTGTTGATGATGTCGAGCGCGGTGCTGTTCGGCTTCATGGCGATCTCCATCCGCTATGCCTCCAGTGAGCTGCACCCCTTCGAGATCGCCTTTTTCCGCAACCTGTTTGGACTATTATTCGCCCTGCCCTTGTTGATCCGCGCCGGACCGGGGCTTTTGCGCACTGACAAACTGCCGCTGTACTTGCTGCGCTGCTCCATCGGTATCGTCTCGATGTTGGCCGGCTTCTGGTCGATCGTGAATCTGCCGCTGGCGCATGCGGTGGCGCTGTCTTATTCCACGCCACTTTGGGTGACCATCGGGGCGGTGTTGGTGCTACACGAAGTGGTTCGAGCGCGGCGCTGGACGGCAGTCCTAATCGGTTTTCTCGGCGTCCTCATCATCGTTCGGCCGGGTGCAGCTGACTTCACCGCCGCCAGCTTGGTGGCCGTGAGTGCGGCAGTGTTGAGTGGCTGTGTTGCCATCAGCATCAAGTTTCTATCGCGCACCGAACATCCCGACGCAATCGTCTTGTTCACAACCATGATCTGGGTGCCGATGTCGCTGCTGCCAGCGCTGTTTGTTTGGGAGTGGCCATCGTTGGCTGGCTGGGGCTGGGTCGCCTTGGCAGGTTTCCTTGGCACTTCCGGCCACATGTGCTGGACCCGCGCTTTCAAGCTTGGCGATGCCTCGGCGCTAACGCCGCTTAGTTTTGTCCAGTTACCAGTCGTAGCGACGCTGGCATGGCTGTTGTTTGGGGAGACCTTGGATCGCTGGACCTTGCTCGGCTCAACCATCATCTTCCTGTCCACCGCCTACATCGCGCGGCGGGAATCGAAGATCGCACGGCCGGCGGTGACTGATCCGGCGATCAGCTCGGACACGCATTCGAGTCGTTGAGAGGCGACTTCCGGCCGGTGCTAGCTTCCTTTCGTTCCTTTCGTTCCTTTCGTTCCTTTCGTTCCTTTCGTTCCTTTCGTTCCTTTCGTTCCTTTCGTTCCTTTCGTTCCTTTCGTTCCTTTCGGGCAATGACAGCGTTATGCCGCCACGCTGGAAGCCCAACCGACGCACGCCAGCCATACCGTCTTTGGGATCGGCTTGGTGCCAGATAGGTAGTAGTTGAGCATGCGCCGCGAAATGCCGATGGCATCGGCTGCGCGCGCCTGGGTCAGCCCGTGCTGCGCCATCCAGTTGAGCACGCGCTCGTGACCGATGCCGCCCGCCTGTTCGACTGCGATATTGCGCTGGTTGTCGGCGGCTATCTCCAGATCATCGGGCGCCCACACCACATAGCCACCGCGCGCATCGACGTGCGCACTGGCGAACACGGCTGGGTCGGACAGTGCTACGAGTGCCCGGTGGGTACGAACGACCGCGGCCAGGTCGACATCGAAAACCTCGCCATCAGCGAAGCGCAGCCGCAGGCCATGAGGCGCGGTTACGCTGGCATCGGTAATGGTGTGCTGCGGGTCGTGAATCATGGGTTGCACTCCTCAAATACCTTGCGGGCTGCCTCTCGGTTCTCGGCGATCCAAGCCAGCGCATCGGCGATCTCGGCAACGCGCACCGTGCGGCTCACCACTTCCAACGTGTCGAGGTACACCAGCACGTCGCGGCGATCCGCCAGCACGATGTGGACATGCGCCGGGCGATGGTCCGGCACGTTCACCCGGATGGTCATGCTCGCAAGGCGGTGGACGGTCGGCATGGATCAATTATTGTGCAATGGTTGCACAGAAGCAAGGTTCATAGTGCAATCATGCGCTTCGGAATACCGATGCATTGGGCCGCCCTTTCAGGGGGTAGCCTCGGTTGATCGACCGAAGCGCCGAAAGGGCCAAGTCACTGCCCGCTAATGCAAGACCTGACCCTGTGGACTCTGTGAAGTGTCAATGCAAGACCTGACCATGTGCACTGCGTGCTGGCGTAGCAGCGCGATGCGGTCAGAGTTTCCAGTCAGAACCCATGCTTTGCGTTGGCATGCGTCGGCGTCAATCTCACCATCGACCCGCGCCGGGAACAGCAGCGTCCAGCGCCGCGCCACTTCCTCGTCCGACCAACTGCCCGCACCGGCAGGATCGACGTGCACGACCACATGCACGTGATTGCTCATCACTGCATAGGCCAAGACCGAGATCGAGAACAGACCGGCCAGCTCGATCAGCCGCGCCTCGATCCAGTTTTTGCGGTGATCAAAGCAGCGTCCCGATACCGCGTCCTCGCCGCACAGGAACGCCCGCCGCACGCAGCGCGAGACGCAGTGGAAAGTGCCGGCGGCACCAGGAACAACGAGGAGAGAACGCGGATAGCCCATGACCGAAGCATCGCGGACCAGTCAATTTTGCGATATCGGCGAATGTCGGTGGCGGACGTAGGAATTGGATTATGTTGTGGGTGTCCACGTTTGCGCGTTTGGAATTGGATTATGTTGTGGGTGTCCACGTTTGCGCGCACGTTTGCGCACGTTTGCGCGCTCGGAATTGGATTATGTTGTGGGTGTCCACGTTTGCGCCTATTGAGAGAATCGATCAAATTCGGCCGTCGCGAAGGAATCCGGCGCATTAACAGCGGCGAACTCGCCACGCTTGGCTTGACCAAGGGATTCACGCAGGCCAGGCAGCGCTTCGCCCGCATCGGCCTCGATGGCGAGGGATTTTCGCGGCTGCGGCCGGTTGGAAGGGCGGGAGTTGAAACCGGCGGGTTGATCGACCTACTGCGCTGAAGCGGCTGCTTTGCTCAGCTGTTCAAGCTCAGCACTTAGCTCAGCCACCGCTGCCGCAAGCTCTGGTTCAATCGGTGTTGGATGGGGTGATTGCGCCGCATTTGCAGCCACGTCACGGCGCTCGAAGTCCAGCATTGTCAGAGCTTTCGATGCGGTCACCGCCACGTCGTTCTGTTCGCGAACACGCTGACCAATCGCAAGGTCACCAGCTCCAGTGGGTGATGATGTCTTGAGGTAAAGCCAATGACGGCCATCGATGTATCGACTGTTTTCC
>JANNWF010000061.1:0-1795 GCA_031408455.1 Pseudoxanthomonas sp.
GTGGCCCGACCTTGGCTCATTGAGCGCAGTGTCGTTGAGTAGCCAAACATTTCGCCCAGCGGAACCATCGCGTTGATGACCTTGCCGGAAGGCGTATCTTCTTGGCCCTGCAAGATGCCGCGCCGACGGCTGACATCGCCCATCACGTCGCCCAAATAATCTTCCGGTGTCACGATCTCGACCTTCATTACCGGCTCGAGCAACACCGGACTCGCTTTCTGCATGGCCTCTTTAAAAGCCATCGAGCCGGCGATTTTGAATGCCATTTCGTTCGAGTCAACGTCGTGGAAAGAACCATCCACTGCGCGAATCTTAATGTCGACGACCGGGAAGCCAGCAATCGTGCCTGTGGTCATCGCCTCTTGAATGCCTTTATCCGAGGCTTGCACGTATTCCTTAGGAACCGTACCGCCGACGATGCCATTCTCGAATGTGTAACCCGCACCACGCTCTTGCGGCTCCATTTCGATGACGATATGACCGTACTGGCCGCGACCACCGGACTGGCGAACGAACTTACCTTCCTGCTTGACCGCCTTGCGTATGGTTTCGCGGTAGGCCACCTGCGGCTTGCCAACGTTGGCTTCAACGTTGAACTCGCGGCGCATGCGGTCGACCAGAATCTCAAGGTGTAACTCACCCATGCCCGAGATGATGGTCTGGCTGGACTCCTCGTCGGTGCGCACACGGAATGACGGATCTTCTTGCGCCAAGCGACCAAGCGCCATGCCCATGCGCTCCTGGTCGGCCTTGGTTTTCGGCTCCACCGCCATTGAAATAACTGGCTCAGGGAAAATCATTCGCTCAAGCGTGATGACATTGTCCTGCGCGCACAGCGTGTCGCCGGTGGTGACGTCCTTCAGCCCGACGGCGGCAGCGATGTCGCCGGCCAGCACCTCTTTGATTTCCTCGCGCTGGTTGGCGTGCATCTGCAAGATACGGCCGACGCGCTCTTTCTTGCCTTTGACCGGATTGAAGACCTGATCACCGGCATTCAAAGAACCCGAATAGACGCGGAAGAAGGTCAAGGAACCCACAAACGGGTCGGTCATGATCTTAAATGCGAGCGCCGAGAACGACTCTTTATCGGTCGCCGCACGGAACGCTTCTTGATCACGCTCATCAATGCCCTTCACTGGCGGGCGATCAGACGGTGCCGGCAGGTAATGCACGACAGCGTCGAGCATTGCTTGCACACCCTTGTTCTTGAACGCGGTCCCACAGAAGATCGGAATGATGGCGCAGGTCACGGTGCGGGCGCGAATACCACCCATGATTTCGGCCTCGGTCAGCTCAATGCCTTCCAAGTACTTGTTCATCAACTCTTCGGTCGCCTCCGCGGCGGCCTCAACCATAAACTCGCGCGCCTTTTCGGCGGCGTCCTGCAAGTCGGCTGGGACTTCTGCGTACTCGAAAGTGACGCCTTGGTCGCCCATATTCCAGACGACAGCTTTCATTTTCAGAAGATCAACGACGCCTTCAAAGTTCTCTTCAGCGCCGATCGGCAACTGCATTGGTACCGGATACGCGCCCAAGCGCGACTTCAGCTGCTCGACGACTTTGACAAAGTTGGCACCGGTGCGGTCCATCTTGTTGACGAACGCAAGCCGTGGCACCGAGTACTTTGAGGCTTGACGCCACACCGTCTCCGACTGCGGCTGCACACCACCGACCGCGCACAATACGAAAACCGCGCCGTCCAACACACGCAAGGAACGCTCGACTTCAATGGTGAAGTCCACGTGTCCGGGGGTGTCGATGATGTTGAAGCGGTGTTCCTGCATGGACTTGTCCA
>JANNWF010000062.1:0-2928 GCA_031408455.1 Pseudoxanthomonas sp.
TGTAGAGCGGAGCTTGCTCCGCTGCTCTTCCAACCGCGTTCGACCTAACCCGCACTATCCTTCTGCCGCGTAAATTTCACCGCAGTCAAAATCGACGCTCCCAGCGTCACCACGCTGCCGACAACGATCCAAGGTGTCGGCAGACTCAGCAGGACGGCGGCATACACCAGCCCGCCGATCATGATCAGCGAACCAATGAGATAGATTAAAAACGACATGGGCTGACTCCGAAGCGGCGGGCGTAAGCCCCAGTCTCGCCCTCGATCAGTCGCACTGTCGGTGCGTTCGATCACACTGTCCAGCCGCTGTCACATCACCCGCGACCGTTCGTGTAGTTGGCAACGCAGGGAGCGCAGCTCGATGACGACCGCCGCACTACAAGCACTGTTGGACAGTGATTTCACCGCCGCCCAAAGCGGTGACGTCGCCGCATTCACGCGGCTGGTGCAGGGCACGCAGCGCATGGTGACCAGCGTCGCGCTGGCGGTCACGCGCGACGTATCGCTGAGTGAGGACATCGCCCAGGAAACGTTCCTCAGCGCGTGGCGACGATTGGGAGCCATGCAGCATGCCGAGAGCTTGCTGCCGTGGCTGCGGCAAGTCGCGCGCAATCGGGCCATCGACCACGTGCGCCGCGCACGCTACCAAGAGGTGGTTGTCGACAGCAGCGACCAGCGACTGGCCGCCGCCATTGCCCTCGACGTCGAGCCCGATGTGGCCCTCAGTCACGAGCAAGAGCGCGCACTGCTGGCGCGTGCACTCGATGACATCCCCGACGCCAGTCGCGAAGTCCTGTTGCTGTTCTATCGCGAAGGGCAAAGCAGCCAAAGCGTCGCCACCCTGCTCGGCATGAGTGACAGCGCTGTGCGCAAGCGTTTGCAGCGTGCCCGAGAAAGCCTGCAAGGCTCGCTACTTGCGGTGGTGGCCGGAGTGGCTGATCGGAGCGCCCCCGGCATTGCGTTCACCGCCACCGTGACTTCGGCACTTTCGGCTTCGCCACAGGTGGCAAGCGCCGCAGGCGCGTTCGCTACGGGCACAGCTGGAAAGTGGTTGCTGGGTAGCCTTGGAGGCATTTTCGCCGCCCTGACCTTGGTGCTGGCTGCGGTCGCGTGGGAAGTGCGCGGATTTGTACGCAAGGCGCGCAATCCGCTTGAACGGCAAGCGCTGCTTCGAAACGGAATCGTCTACGCCAGCCTGATGAGCAGTTACGTCGTCATGCTGTGGGTGTCGAAGCACTGGAACTGGGAGTTCTCGACGCTGCTGTCGGTAGCGATCTGCTATTCGGCCGCAATCATCCTGCTCGCGGTGCAACGGGTCCGCATCCAGCGTCGCCATCGACCGCAATAGCGCTCGGCCAGCCCGCAATTCGGCTCGCGGCCGCGCTGCCGCAGCCCTTTGGAGAAACAACAATGTTCGCAACCCTCATGGGTCTGAAGTCGCTGTCATGCAGTCAAGTCCTCGCCGGGCTCGCGCGGCCAGACATCACCCTCATCGACGTCAATGCGCCTGCACGCTGGGCCACCGCCCATGTGCCGGGATCGCTCAATCTCGACCCCGAGCAGTTCAAGCCCAGCGATCTGCCCGCCGCCAAGGATGCAGCCTTGGTCTTCTACTGCTCCGGTTACCTGTGTAGAAAGGCCCCGAGCGCCGCGAAGCGCGCTCGCGCCATGGGCTATGCCAACGTCGCTGTGATGTCGGCGGGCATCCAAGGTTGGTTTGCTGCTGGGTTGGCGGTGGAGCGCCGGCCAACTGTCTAGCCCCGAAAATGCACCCAGCGTCGGTCAAATGGGGGCAATCCATCCATCAAATGAGGTATTGGGTTCCCAACTTACCTTGATTTAACCTAGCATTACCCCATTCCCCGCCGAGATCGCCCGTGCACTCCCTCAGCCCCGGCTTCCTCGACGCATTGCGCTTCGATGCTCAACAGATGGCCACCCTGCGGGCACTGGGAGAGTGCCGCGGGCGGCAGCAGTTGTTCGTGGCGCAGTCACCGGAGGCACTGAGTGATCTGCGGCAGGTGGCTGCCGTTGAGTCGACCGAGTCGTCCAACCGTTTGGAAGGCGTGGTCGTGGCGCCTAGCCGCCTGCGTTCGCTGGTGCTCAAGCACGCCGAACCCAAGAGCCGATCCGAACAAGAAGTCGCCGGCTACCGCGATGCGCTGTCGTTGGTGCACGAGAGTGCTATCCACATGCCGTTCTCTGAGGGCGTGCTCCTCCAGCTCCACACCATCCTGTATCGCTACTTACCGCAGCCGGGCGGGCGCTGGAAGGCCACCGACAACGACATCATCGAACGCAACCGGGACGGCACGACCCGCGTGCGCTTTCACCCAGTCGCCGCGCACCTGACACCGATGGCTGTCGCCGATCTGATCGCAGGCCATCGCCATGCGGTGGAAAAGCACCTCGCCGACCCACTGGTGCTGGTGCCGTTGGTGGTGCTCGACTTCCTCTGCATCCACCCGTTTCACGACGGCAACGGCCGCGTCGCTCGCCTACTGACGCTGCAACTGCTCTACCACTTCGATTGTGCCGTTGGGCGTTTCATCAGCCTTGAGCGTGTCATTGAAGAATCGAAAGAGAGCTACTACGAAACGCTCGAAGCCAGCTCACAAGGCTGGCACCAGGCCCAACACGACGTTGCGCCGTGGCTCAACTACTTCTGGGGCACCCTGCTGCGCGCCTACAAGGAGTTCGAGCAGCGCGTCGGCAGCATTCAGCGCGGACGAGGCAGCAAAGGCGAGCGCGTTCGCGCCGAAGTGCTGCGTCGCACCCAGCCGTTTTCCATCAGCGAAATAGAGCACGCCTGCCCCGGCGTGAGCCGCGATATGGTCCGGCTGGTGCTGCGGGAGATGAAGGCGGGAGGGCTGATCTCGCCTAGCGGCAAGGGGCGGGGGGCGACTTGGAGTCGGTTGGCGTCCCAACT